>JANNYL010000444.1:0-7518 GCA_031410075.1 Flavobacteriales bacterium | reverse complement strand
TCGGCACCTGGCCCGATCTCCAGCACACGATCGCCATCCTTGATCCCGGTGATTCGTTCGGGGAAGAACATCAGTTGGTGCGTATCAATCGGACGTCCATCTGGTTCATCAGCAGCCCGCTCTTCGTGTTCACGATACGCGATCCATCCGTCATCATGCTAACGTCGCTGATCGTAAGCTGTGCGCGGTTGTCCACGTATTGCATCGTGCGTCCTTCGGCGGAAAGGCCCACCACGAGCTTGTATTGTCCATCGGTGAGGTGGATGCCGTCATTCATGAACACCGCTTCGTAGTTCCCCGGCGCCAAGGGCTGCGGCGCACTCCATGTAGTGCGGATCGGCAGGTCCAGCATGGTGCTGACACCTAGCGCGATCACGAAACCATCGGTTCGCTTGTTTACCGTGAAGGGAATGCGCGCCTGCCAAGCAGCGCCAATGGGCACTTCGTTCATCGCGTGCCCTTGCGTGTTCTCCACCTGGAGCCCGCTGGCCCATGCCGCTGGCGTGCTGTCGTTCGCAGGTGCAGGGAAGTCGAATGATGAACCTGATGTGGCGTTGTTGCGCAGGTACTGGTCCACCACCTGTTGCATTGTGCCAGCGCAGATCAGCACACCTTGGTTCAGCAGCAGACCTTTGTTGCAAAGACGTTGCACGGCATCCATCTGGTGGCTCACGAAAAGGATCGTGCGACCTTGCCCGCTCACTTCCTCCATCTTGCCCAAGCACTTTCGCTGGAACTCCGCATCACCCACAGCCAGCACTTCATCCACGATAAGGATCTCTGGTTCCAAGTGCGCCGCTACGGCGAACGCTAGCCGCACATACATGCCGCTACTATAGCGCTTTACGGGTGTGTCCAAGAACTTCTCCACTTCGCTGAATGCCACGATCTCGTCGAACTTGCTTTTTATCTCCGCCTTGCTCATACCGAGTATTGAGCCGTTGAGATAGATGTTCTCGCGTCCGGTGAGTTCGGGGTGGAAGCCCGTTCCTACCTCCAACAAACTGGCCACACGTCCATTCAAGGTGATCCGGCCCTTGCTCGGTTCTGTGATCCGGCTGAGTATCTTAAGCAAGGTGCTCTTGCCGGCGCCGTTCCGACCAATGATGCCCACGCGGTCACCGGCATTCACTTCAAAGGAAACATCCTTCAAGGCGAAGAACTCTTCTTGTGTGGGATCAGGTGCGGACGCTTTGAACAGTCCCTTCACCTTATTGGCCATTACATCGCGCAGGGCCGTGTAGCCGCCAGTCTGCTGGTGTCGCAGCACGTAGCTTTTGCTCAAGCCTTCAACGGTGATGATGGGTTCGGCCATGGCTTAAATAACATCCGCGAAAGAGCGTTCCATACGCCTGAAGTAGAAGACTCCGAACACGAGCATGGCAACGCTGATCGCCACCGAAATAACGAAGCCTGTGATATGAAGCGGTGCGGAACCACCCAGGATGCACCAACGGAAACCATCGATCACACCTACCATCGGGTTCAACGAGTACATGATTTTCACGAGTTCGGGAATACGGTCGCTTCCATAGATGTCGCTACTGCTGAAGGCAACAGGGGAGGCGTAAAGGCCGAATTGAACGAAGAACGGAACGATGTACCGGAAGTCGCGATACTTCACATTGAGCGCAGCGATAAG
The DNA here is from genome assembly GCA_031410075.1 of Flavobacteriales bacterium. Lineage (GTDB taxonomy): Bacteria > Bacteroidota > Bacteroidia > Flavobacteriales_F > PHOS-HE28 > PHOS-HE28. The sequence goes on along the minus strand of JANNYL010000444.1, from coordinate 5,876 downwards.
GAGCCCGCTGCCCAAGGCAGTAACCAGAGCAAGCAGCAGGAACAGTGGAAGCAACAGGATATGGAGATCGGGCATGAATTGGTACCATGCCATCAGCGCCAGCAGTATTGCGAAGGAGATGATGAAATCGATAAGGCACACGATCACGGTGCTCGCTGGAACGATCAGGCGCGGGAAATAGACTTTCGTAAGCAGGTTGCTATTGGCGATCAGACTGTTGGCGGATTCCCCAAAAGCTGTTGCGAAGAATGTCCAAGGCAACGTGGCTGCCGCTACCAACAACAACCGGGGAACACCTGTAGGGACGTTCGAGGAGAACAACCAGCCGAGCATGGCCATGGCCAGCAGGGTAAGCAGGGGGCGCAGTACGCTCCACGCCACACCGATGGTGGTTTGTTTGTAACGCACCAGCACATCGCGCCACGCTAGAAAGTAGAACAGGCCTCGAAAGCTCCACAGGTCTCGCCAATAACGCGAATTCGCGGTGCCCGGTTCTATTACGGTCCTGTATACGTTCATGGAAGTCTTCCTTCCGCAATGATACCGCGTGTGCGGCGCGTACCAAACATGCTCGCACAGAAGTGGTTTCGGATAGCGGCCGTCCTGACACCGAGCCACGAACACGTGCGCCCAGTTCTGAAACGCTCCCATGGGGTTGTGCGTGGCTTCACTGATGCATCTTTGCCCGCGTGTGTTTCATGGAACGGTAGAGGTCCATGTTGCCATGAACAGAAGAATGACAAAGCGTCTTTTTGATCTGGTGTTCGCTGTGGTTCTGCTGGTCGTACTCTCGCCGTGGTTGTTGATCATAGGGCTGATGGTGGCCATTACATCACCAGGTGGCCCATTTTTCCAGCAAGCCCGCGTCGGCCTTTCCGGTCGGGAATTCAAGCTTCTGAAATTCCGCACTATGCGTCCAGGTAGTGAGGCCCAAGGACAGTTGACTATTGGTGGACGTGATCCTCGCGTTACGGGCGTTGGTTATGCGTTGCGAAAAACCAAACTTGACGAGTTACCACAGATCTGGAACGTACTTGTTGGTGATATGAGCATTGTTGGCCCACGTCCTGAAGTGCCGCAGTACGTGGCTCTTTATTCGCCAGAACAACGCCAAGTTCTTACTGTGCGTCCCGGCATCACTGGAATGGCTAGTATCCACTATGTGGATGAGAACGAGATGCTAGCGAGATCTGCGGATCCGGAGCGGACGTACATCCACGAGGTGATGCCAGCTAAACTGGCCCTTGATCTTCGCTATATCCGTGAGCAGGGGTTGGCTTTGGATCTGCGGATCCTTGTCTCAACGATCAAGCACGTGTTCTTCGGATGGAAGTAGAACCCAGTCCTGTTCTACAATAGAAATAGAGATGACCCGGTCATCGGATCAGCAGCCTCTCTGAGACTCTTCCGTTCTTCCCGCACATCGAAAGCAAATAGATCCCGGGCTCCTCGGTTGTCAGATCAAGGAAGAACTGAGCTGATCGGGTGGAGAACGAACGCACCAAACGACCAGTTGCATCAGAGATGTTGACCTGCGGGGCATCCATGTTCAACAAGGAAACAGTGAAGCGCCCTTCACTCGGATTTGGGAATACGCTCACCGTAGGAGTGGAGTTCAATTCGGCAATGCCGACTACGAATTCACCCTCATCGAAGCCGATGCCTTTTATGTATGTGAACCCGCTTGATATATCCGCATAAGCCCCTGGATTAGCGACGACAGTGGGTAGCTCGTACGTGAAGTCATCGCCATTGCTGATGCAGACCGGTGCCACAGTGTGCCACCAGGCCACAGCTTCCACATCGGTGCCCGCGGAGAGCGTTTTTGGGGCTGCCCACAACCCGGTGCTTGCATCGAAAGCCGTGCCTTGGATGTCCGGCAAGGAAATGTCGGATCCGCCTTCCTCGCCCTGATTCCAGGTGAAGAAGACATGCGATCCGTCCAACGTACGGCTGGCCTGTGGTCGGTCCCCTTGAAATGGGCTCGATGTCAGGTTGAGGACCGGGTATTCATAGTCCGAATGCAACTTGTCGGCGAGTTTATTGATGGACCATGTTACACCATCGGAGGTGGCGGTGTGGACGATGAACTGGGTAGTGATAGAGGAGAAGATGAAGCCCACGGAATCAGGTGAATTGGCCAAATACTGGGAAAGAACATGGCTCACCAGATGCAACGTGCCATTCGCGTCAACCGTAAGATCGGTATCCGCGAAATAGGGGCGAGGCTCACCCGTGTCGTTGGTTCCTGCGATGTTGTCGATCACCCAGGGTTCTTCGCTGAAATCGTGGTTGGGCAATTGGTTCCAACTGGTTCCTCCATCGGTGGTCTTCCAAACCAATGGCATGGGGCCGCAGGGAATACCATCGTATTCCTTGCCGATGATCACCGCGTAGCCCACTTGTCCATCGGGCGAAAAGCCCATGTTCCAGTTCTGAACTTGAACGTTTTTCAACTCGGTACCCAGATAGTCGCCATAGACAACCATTTGCGGGTTCAACGTATCAACGGCCTCCCAGTCTACTTTTTGTGTTCCATTGTTCCAGGTGCCTTTGTTCACGAGAAATTCTTTGAATGATAAGGTGTCGGCATTCAGTGTGCTATTGCTTTGGCGAGCGACCAAGCACCATAACGTACCGTCGTTTTTGGAAACCAAGCCGTATGCGCTATGCGTGGTGCGATCACCGAAAGGATCCGAAAAGGTGTTGAACGGGTTGCTGCCATCGATGCGAGCCGATGACTGCTGAATATGCCCGGTATTCACAAAGCCGAGCGTAGTATCAAGTGTGTTCAATGCCATGCCTGTGCTAACCACCGCTGCATTCGCAGGATCCGTGTTGCCGGGTGGATTGTACAATATGGTGCTCGGATAACGCACCCCGATGATGGTGTCCGCGCTTCCATCGTAAATGCCCAGTGTAAGCAAGCGGTTCAGCGACCAGGTGGTGCCACCATCGGTGCTTACATCGAAGCGCATGGTACCGCTACCGCCAAGGTTGCCATTCTCTGCAGGGTTCTGTCGGTGTCCGAAGATCACCGTGTTCAGGTCGGCGTTGTAACTCACTTGGTTCTGAGCTCCCAATAGGATCGTGTACACGTTACCGGCACCACCTAATTGGGCTATCGCTGATCTGGCTTGTTCCAGTGGATGTGGAGCAGCGGTAATTGATGATGGCAATTCCTGGCCGCTGGCAGAATTGGCTGATGGAAGCACCGCGATCTGGGCGTTGAGTCCCAAGGCGGCAAAGCTCATGATGCAGAGGGTGGCAAGAGATTTCATATGGCCAAAGTAGCCGCACTTCAAGAATGTTCGGCGAACTGATGGTCACGAAAACAGAACGCCCTGCTGGGCGATCCAGCAGGGCGTTCCGAATAGAATTGTCTACTACCGGCTGACCACCACTTTGAAGGTGCTCTGTTGGCCGTTCTCAGGAGTAACGCTGAAGTTGTACGTGCCCGGTGCAATACCTGCCACATTCACCAGCAAATGGCTACCAGTAGCCGTTACACGCTGAGCGGAAACAACCTTGCCAGCAAGATCCAGAATGCGCAGGTCCGCGGCACCCGTGAAGCTGCGAAGAGGAATGCGCAGTTCGTTCACAGCCGGGTTCGGATAGGCTTGGCTTTCAGTCTTGGTTTGCTCCGCAATGCCAATGCTGTTCACATCCACCATACGCACGGCACTGTTGCTGATAGTGCCTGCGAAACCCGAATTCCAGGTGGTGCCGTTCTGAACCGGGGTCACTGGCTGGTCATTGAACTCCTGATTCGTCGTATAGTCGAGCCTATCATCTGAGCCTAGGAAAATATCGGGGTTCTCGGTGACCAAGCAGAACAGGTAGCGCACGTTGTCTTGCAATGGCCAAGGTTCCGTAAACGGAATGAAACCGCGGTACCTGGTCGAATCTATCTCCACGATGATCTCTCCATTTGCGACCTCTACGAGGTTATCCAAAGCGAAGTTGGCATCGCTAAGACCTGTGAACTCATCGAGCCATTCGAACGCCTGAACCGAGAGGATCTCTCCATTCACAGAGGATGGTGCGTTCACTGCAACTAGTGCCTCGATCCCTGTTGCAGCCAACCGACTTGCATTCGCGTCGCGGAAGTGCACGCAATAGGTGTACGTTCCACTGCTGGTACCTGGCGCAACGCCTGCGGAACTGGCCGGTAGCAGTGTTGTTTCGCTGATCTCGGCATAGCTGAACAAGTTGCCCACGTTCAACGAGGAGCTGAACGTATTGTCAGCAGCATACTCTTCAGCAGCTGGTGAAACGACAGTGTACGTGATGTTGTAGAAGCCAGAATAGCTCGAAAGCGCAAGAGCAGGTAGTTCAATGAAGGCGCTATCCGCACTTGGAACATCGAACGGAGCAGAGGTCTCATTGTAAACTGGGTTTCCGCCTTGCGTAACAGTGATATTGAGCGTGGCAGCAACCTGGGGCGAGGAACCGTAGTTGCGCACCCAAGCTCCGAGTATCGGGCTGTATTCTGATGCATTCTGCGCAAGCAGTGCGGGAATAGCCGCTGAAGGCGGTGTGAGCATATCGGGGCCGTAGAAGCCGAGATCGAAGTCAAAGTAGCCGGTTTTGTTACCCAAGAAGGCAACGACTATTTCGCCATTGGCCAATGCCGCAGCTACCGCCTGACCACCAAGTTGATCCACAAGGAAGGTAGGAATGGTAACATCCGCACCGAACGTTCCAGCACCCATCGGAATTGGGGTATCAGGCGTGTTGTTGATGATGATCACAGCCACTGCTCCGCTGTCCTGACAATTCAGTGCCTTCAATGAGAAATTGCAGGTGCCACGATAGAGTACCGCGATCTTGCCTTGGATCTCGCTACGATTGATGATGGCTTCGCAGCAGAGACTATCCGCCGAGGCCGAACCATCGAAAGCAAGGGCCAGTGTGTCCGTGATGGCGTTGGTGACATCCAGCATATCGGGTGTTCCCCATCCCTGCGCGGGGTCTGCCCAGGTGCTGAGCACATTTCCTTGAATGCTCAATGGTTCGGTGATATTCACGACAACTTGAGCCCGCAATTGTGCAAAGGCGGCACCAGCCAGTAAAAGAGTACAGATCTTCTTCATGTGTTCGAGGGTTAGGGTTAAGCGAACGTTGCGCAAAGTAACCAACCATTCGCACCAACACAGAACCATTAACGGGGTATTCGCGCTGGGCTATAACGCTCGCCGGGCGCTGTCGAGTCGGCTACTCCCCCTCTAGGGCACTCAGCAGTCGCTGGAGATCTTCAACCCGGTCCGGGTCTTCGAGCTTTTGGTAGCTGTTGAGCAGGTTGTTCAACAAGCGTCGCACGATGTCGATGTTGCTACAGGGCTGGAAAAAGCTCTCTTCGGGCGGCAGGTTCAACTTCTTGAGGAACTCGAGGATCTCATTTTTACCCAAAATGTCGCCTTGGCTGAAGGCGTTCACATAAAAGAGGACGCCATTGTGCCCAAGGTCGCCAGGGCCTTGGCCGGTCTCGTCCATCCAAGCAAGTACGAAGTGGTTGGGCAGATTCACCCCGCGCAAAGGCAAATTCAACTCTTCGGCCAATACTTGGTAGATCACCGCTAGCGAAAGCGGATTCCCCTTTTTGCTTTCCAGCACCTCATTGATGTAGCTGTTCTGGGGCGCATGGTAGTTGCGTTTATTACCGCGGTAGCCATATACCTGAAAGAAAATGTGGTTGAACACACGCACCTTTTCAAAGGCGGTAAGCTGATCGTTCAATTCCAACCAGATATCCTGTCGTAAGGCTGCCAGTTTGCTTTTTACCCGGTATTCATCCAATTCTGTATAGCGATAGCGGCACACGGCCAGTGCGCCTTCCAGGAGGTCTTCACCGCCGCCTACGTACCATGTTTTCA
>JANNYL010000443.1:0-2807 GCA_031410075.1 Flavobacteriales bacterium | reverse complement strand
ATGGTGATCGTGGTGCTGGGCAGTTCCTCCGTCTTGCGTTCGTTGTCTTCGATGTAGGAGAACTTACCGTTAACAGGAAGACTTCCACTCGCGTTGGCAGCAGCGCTCAGTGTGTAGCTCACTTTGAACTGGGGCTGGGTTGGCAATGCCATCCAGATGAATTTCAACTTGCCATCGGCAAAGGTGAATGATGCCCCTTTTGTTTCGATGGCCGTTGCGCTGAGTCCTTCGGGAAGATCGATCTGGAGTTTCGCGAAGCCGCTCAACTGTCCTTTATCGATCGTGACGGTCACCTTCACTTCAGTACCAGCCTGCATGGTAGAGGGCGTTTCGTGAGTGATCATCACATCGGTGAGAAAGAACGCACGAAAAAGAAAGAGGCCAGCGAGATTGAAGAGGGTGATGAATTTCAGCATGATCTACAACTTATGACGAGCCTGTTTGAAGACAGATCGTGAACTCGTTTGATTGTGTTGGCGAAACTATCCCGACCCTGTGCGGGAAGTGGCCAATACGCGAAGCGATCTACCAACAGGTGCGTGTGGACAGGTAGAGCGATCGGCCAGGTTGGAAGTAGTGCGAATAATGCGTTCGCATCACTCACGTTTTCATATCAGACGAACCATTGATCCTGTTCACCGAAAGTTTACGGGTGATCATCGGGACCATCGATGGAGAGAGTCAGCTACGCGCTATCTCCCTTCGTCACGGAAGAAGTCCAGTGTGTGCAGATCAACAAGATGCACCTCAGCGAAATAGTGATGCAGAATTTCCGTGAAAGGGATCCCTGCACGAGACATGGACATCGCGCCTTCCTGACAGAGACCAACACCGTGCCCGAATCCGCGACCATCGAAGACCACATCATCCCCGTTCGGCCAAATGGTGAAGTAGGCGGAATTGAATTTCATATCAGCGCGCACTTGTTCCAATGGAACAAGTGGTGAAGCGCCGTCGATATACATGGATCGACAAGTGGGATCGAAGGTGGTCACCGCGCGAACGGAAGCCGTATCACTGGTATTCAACTTGTACGTGCGGTGGAGATAGTCGAGCCATTTCGAACGAGGCATCGTCTTATGCCACGTGGCATGCGGCGAGCGGAGGCAAAAGGTATCCATCGCACTAACCAGATAGGCCTCCGGCTTGCTCCATACATCTTCGGCGTTCATTGTTTCGCCACCACAATTGCTATGGAACGTGGCGTGGATAAGTCGGATATCAGCATCCACCACCACCATGTCGGCAGTGGCTGCTACAGCTTGTGAGACAGTATCGAGTTTGCACACGCCTTTGTATACCTGGCAATGGGTGCCATCGCAAACGTTGAAACCATCCGGCAGATGTTTTCGGATGTTGGTGATGGCATAGGTCCTGCAACTCACCGCCTGCAACTTGTAATACTCCAACCCCTTGTGATCACCGGCTTCGCTTTGCACCACACCTGCGACATATTCCTCGATCGGCACGTTGTTCACCAAGAGAAGGGATCCGCCCGATCGGCTGACCTCTATGGAACCTGAGTAGTCGCGTTCGATCTTCACTTTCCCCAAGGTGCTTACACGCACTGTGCCGTGTCCATTCGTTCGAACGGAGATGGATCGGGATACCTTGAAGACATGTGAGAGTGACTTTGCCGTGAGCAGACCATCCGCAATTGAAATGCGCAAACCATCTTTTGCGCTCAGCTCACCTGCGCGCTGTCCATCCACAAGAACAACGAGTGGGCTTTGGGTGCTCAGAATAAGCACTTGGTCCAGTTCTGTTGATCGGAGAATGCCGACTGCGACATCCTTCTGCTGCGTCTTTGCTACAGCTGCTGAGAACAGAAAAAAACAGATGACAAAAATGCGGAACATGGTCTCTTATTCCGGTTCTGCCGGGGCGCGGCAAAAGTACCTTGACACGGGACGGACCTTAGAGCGGAACTTCCGGACTTTTCCACACCAGCTCGGCAGTTCGCGCTGATGCACCGGGCCCACCCAGCTTTTCACGAAGCGATCCAAGGTCCGATATCATGCGCGAACGATGATCGGTATTGTTGAGCAAACGGTCGAGTTCGAAACGGATATGCTCGGCATTCATGTCCTTCTGTACCAATTCGCGCACTACTTCACGCCCCATGATCAAGTTCACGAGCGAAATGAACTTCACTTTCACGAGCCTGCGTGCGAGCCAGACGTTGATCGCGCCTCCGCTGTAGCAAACCACTTCCGGCACGCCGAACAATGCGGTTTCCAGTGTGGCAGTGCCGCTCGTGACCACAGCCGCTTTTGCTGAACGGAGCACGCTGTACGTGCCCCCGGTAACGACTTCCACAGAAGCAATGCCGATGATATCCTTATAGAACGCCTCGGGAATGGAAGGCGCAGCGGCCACGACGAACCGCTCCTGCGGGAAGTGCTTTGCAGCTTCGAGCATGACCGGAAGCATTCGGCTGATCTCTTGTGCCCGGCTGCCCGGGAGCAAGGCGATCACCCCTTTCTTGATCGGATCCGAGAGATCCGAGGAATGAGCCGCGATCTCGTCCAATAAAGGATGTCCTACGAAATCCACTTGAAGGCCACGTTCGGCGTACCATTCTTTTTCGAAAGGCAGGATCACGATCATTCGATCCACCGCACGCTTCACCGTGGCCATACGGTTCTCCTTCCAAGCCCACAATTGGGGGCTTATGTAATAGACCACTCGAATACCTTGCTTGTGCGCCCAATCCGCGATGCGCAAGTTGAATCCGGGATAGTCGATAAGGATCAATACATCCGGTTCGAAGGCCTGGATCTGCTCTTTGCAAAGTGAGATGTTGC
>JANNYL010000442.1:0-4342 GCA_031410075.1 Flavobacteriales bacterium | reverse complement strand
ACACCGACACGAACGGCAAGCGCTGATCGAACGACAGACCGGTCCCGCAGGCGGATCCGTTCCGCCTGCGGGTATCGATCGATACCAACCCAACCGCATTGAACATGGCAACGAAAAAAGAACCGACCAGCGGCTTGCGGAAGTTGCTGGAGGACCAGCTCGCGGATATCTACTACGCGGAGAAGCAATTGGTGAAGGCGCTACCGAGAATGGAGAAGGCAGCCGCGAACCAGGAACTTCGTGCGGCCTTCAAGGGCCACTTGGAAGAGACGAAAGGACAAGTGGAACGCCTCGAGCAGGTGTTCGAGTTGCTTGAACTTCCAGCGAAAGCGAAGACCTGCCCGGCCATACTCGGCATCCTGCAGGAGTGCAATGAGCTTATGGAGGAATACGCCGATGACGAAGCGCTCGATGCGGCACTGATGGATGGCGCGAAGAAGGTGGAACACTACGAGATCGCTACCTACACCAGCTTGTGCGCTTGGGCGGAACAGCTCGGGTTGGACGATGCTGCGGGGTTGTTGAAAGAGAATTTAGAGGAGGAGCAAGCAGCTGACGAGAAGCTCAACAGCCTCTCTGATGAGGTATTGAACGAGGCGGCGGGATCGGGCGAAGAAGAGGAGAAAGAACTAGCGGAGGCTGGAAAAGTGGTCCGTGGTAATTCCCGCACGAAGTCGGTACCCGCGAGCCTGCTTGCGGGGCCGAAGAGCGCAATGGGCAATGGTGCCAACGGATCCGGGAACGGCCGTAAAAAGCACTGACAAGGACCGCGCGTTCGTCTCTCAAAGTGATCACAATGCAAGGGGCCGGGTCTTTTGACCCGGCCCCTTCGCGTGCATTCGCGTTCGCGCGTTTTCCGCGATCACATCCGGGGCCGTTCTGGTCCCGAAAGTGGCATCCTCTGGTCCACCGGTAGAGCGACAGAACGAGGAAGGCTTTGCACACATTCCCATTGCGTTGTGGCACCTCGTGCGCGTTGGTTGCTCGTGTGCCTAACAACATGTACGAGGCGCTGTCTTTCCGATGCCGCTATTGTCCATGGTACACGGGCGTTCGAGTGCAAAGCGTGCTCTTCAACAGGCCCCGGACCGCTACTGGCACCCAGCTTGTCTTTTGAACGTGCAAAGCCCACGGCCATGAATACTTCACTACGCCTCCTTCTTCCCTCCCTTTCCTTGGTCGTTTGCGCCAGTGCGTTCGGCTCGCGCGGCGTTCTGAAGGCCGATGGAGTGATCCGCGTGAAGGGAGCTGATATCCACAGCGCTTCGGTGACGGTGGTGCCCAGCAACGCAGTCTCGTACGTGCTGCCTGTGGACGCCAAACACATCATGCTGCATTTGCCTTTGGACGATGTGTACCTGATCAGCGTGCAACGCGAAGGTTGCCCCACCAAGGAGGTGTACTTCGACACGCGTGTTCCCGTGGAAATGCACGCGGCGGAATTCGCGTTCCCCTTCATGGTCTCGCTGGAGCACATGGATGCGGAACGCATGTTCGCCTACGCCGCTCCGGTAGGCTTTGTGCGCTACGTGCATGCGCTGAAGGACTTCGGCTACGAGACGCAGTATGTGATCCGCGTAAAAGAGGAGCTGAATGAGCGCATGACGGCGATGACGCGGTCCGGTGTGGATCCGAAGGTGATAATGCCGTTCGCCCAAGCCCAGGTGATCGAACGACCCAGTGGCGCATACAGCGCCCCGCTGGGATGGGATGGTGCTTCGAGCGAGGGCACGCTTGCTCCCAGGTTGAACGAGGTGCCCCGCTTGGTCCATGTGGTGAATTCCACTCAAGACCCGGGACCGAAAGCTCCGCCCCGTGAAAAGCTCGCACAGGAAGAAATGACGCTTGTTCTCACATCGGCGCCGCTCGCCCCACTTGCGGCACGGCAACCACTTCGTGCAACGGTGCAGATGAGTGTGCAAGCAAGCCAAGCGTCCGCATCGCTGACAGGTGATGCCGGGTCACGCACGGATGAGGTCATCACGGAGCCCCGCTGCCTGATCCATATCGTCCGGTTCACTCAGGTCACTGGCACGGTACACGAATACCGCAAGGTCGTGCACGCGTTCGGCGGCGTGTACTTCTTCCAGGACAACATCTCGATCACCGAACGCGCGTTCCTCGGATCCACTAAGAAGTAAGGGACCGACAAGGACCTCGCGAGCGGGCAAGACCAAGTTGAACAAGTTGAATACGTGACACCCATGATCGATCAATTGCTCCGTTGGAACAACGACCGTCGACCCGCCAAGGAGACCTGGTTGGTCCCCATAGTCGGGTTGGCCTGCATGCTCGTATTGCTGTTGTTCTGAAGAAGGCCCCCTCGCCCACGAAAGCCGGGAGTGAACGGGATGAACGAATGGTCAGCTCGCATGAGGCATGAATTGCCCGCGCAGGGGCGATATCACCACGTTTTTGAGCCGCGAAGGACGTCGGCCCCGCCAGAAAAGTACAGCTTTGAGCAAAGGACCTCGGCCGGTCGTGCGGGGCACGAGATTGGAAGTGGTCTGCTGAGATAGACCATCGCCATGGGGCGTAAACACGATCAGAACGTGCAACTCGCAACACGACGAACGAGAAGAACATGGACCACATCCAGGACATAACGGAAAAGAACACATTGCGGGTGGTTACCCATGTGACCGTCGCGGTATGCCTCACCATGATCGCGGCAGTGCCGGGTCTACTGGTGCCTCAGGCTATCGAAGGATGGTTCAGCATGCTGGTCCGTCCCTCCTTCGCGCCACCGGACTGGTTGTTCGGCCCGGTGTGGACTCTGCTCTATTGGCTCATGGGCATTGCCGCAGGCCTCGTGTGGGCTCAACCGGAAGGTGCCACGCGCAAACGTGCGCTGATCCTCTACACCGCGCAACTGTTCCTGAACGCTTCTTGGACGCTGGTCTTCTTCGGTCTGCACGCGACTTTCGCGGCCCTCTTGGTGATCGGCGCATTGCTGATCCTGATCGTACTCACCATGCGGGCGTTCTTCCCTGTGCACCGGACGGCCGCTTGGCTGCTCCTGCCCTATCTGCTCTGGGTCGCGTTCGCCACAGCATTGAACGCTGCCTATGTGTGGTTGAACTGAGATCATCGAAACTGGAAGCCCCGCAGTTATCCGGATCACGCGGGCTTTCCACCAGAGAAGCATAAGAGAACCACATTGAGTCGGAAGCAGGGCTTGGTTCCTTTTTGGGGTCGCTGTCGTCGTTCTCGGCGAGGCGGTTCTTCAGTTCCACATTGTGCGCGTAGCGCATGTCGTCGATACCGGTATTGTAACACACTCCGGAGGAGCCTCGCCACGCAGGCTGCGGTTCGCTGGCTCGCTCGCAGTGTGCTTGGCAGCCTGGCCTTCATCACCGGATGGCAGTTCGACCGGTTGGTCGGGCTAGCCCGCAGGCTTGCCTTGGTTCGGGGCGGGTATAGGCTTCGGGCCCACAGGGCTATCGGGTTTTGAGGATCCTGTTATTGCGCTCGTTGTCTCGTCTTTTCTTGTTGCTATGGCCGTTGATGCTCTGGATACGGTTCCCCGGCTTGAAGGTGCCATTGGCATTGCGCTCCTCGTTGGGTAGCGCGTGTACCACTTTCGACGGTTCATCCTTCTTGATCTCGTTCATGGTGAAAGGGTTGTGGTTCACGCTGGGCGCGTCAAGCAACGGACCGAGAACCGCTCCCAGCGCGCTTGGGCACAGGCCGATCACCGCTGGCCCTATAACGCAACGGGATCGCCTAGGCGACCTCATCCGGCTCCCGGGTTCCACGAAAGCGGAGGCGATGGTGCAAGTGGGCAACAAGCGCCACGATCGCGCACGATCTTGCCCGCACCACGGTATCCATCGAAGCCTTCTTTCAACTGGGGTGCCTTATGCGAAGGTGCCTGCTGCCCGGCACCGCCAGCATTCTTCCAAGCGGGACGCGATCTGGCCTGCAACGTGCGACGGAAGAAGTATGATCACTACGAACCTGCCGATGCTCGTCGACCTACTGAACGAGTTGGGCGATGTGGAAATACACGACACCATGGACGGCATCGAGCTGCGGGTGGCGAAGCCCGTGAATGTGGGGGAGATGGACGATCTGGTATGTGATGCGCTCTTCGTGGACCCCGTAAGCCGCGCGGAAGGGCCTTATGAATGGATCATCAACCTGTGGAAACGCAACGACCTGCGCAAGGCATCGGACATGCGCGTGGTGGCCAACGGTATTACCAACCGCTACGAGTTGCTGCTGAACACCTGAGCGGCATGTGGGACATGTGGCGAGCCCACCACAAAGTGGAGAGCGATCACCCCAAGCATTCGTTCCGCCCAGCATGGAACCCTGTGGACCGAACATTGCGATATCC
>JANNYL010000441.1:0-3173 GCA_031410075.1 Flavobacteriales bacterium | reverse complement strand
CTTTTGGACTTGCGTTGATCGGCTGCTCGACCGCGCGGAACAGGTCCAGTTCACCGTGGCGTTCGGTTGGCCCAGCTTCGCTCGATCTTTCAGTGTGCCGGCTGTAGACAGCCTATTGGAGCGGGAAATGCGCGCCCGCGTTCCCCTGGTGATCGGAAGCCCGCAGACATACATTTACCCTGATAGCATGTTCTTTGATACCAGATACCACCTTCAGGCAGAAGGGCGCAGGCAACGCACCGCGAGTTTTATTGTGGACGCCCGGCGAACACTGGCGCCAAATTGGTTCCGTGATCCATGAGTGATCGATCGGCCAACTATTTTCGCCGCCCGCCTGCAGAAAACGTTCAGGCGGACACCGCATGAACATTTCCAAGAATTCAGCTGTAAGCTTTCATTACACATTGCGTGATAGTGAGGGTAATACCATAGACAGTTCCGCAGGCCACGACGCCTTTGCGTACATCCAAGGCGGTCAGATGATCGTTCCTGGATTGGAGCTACAGATGGAAGGCAAAAAGGCCGGTGACAAGTTCATTGCCGTGATCGCCCCCGAATTGGGTTATGGTGAAATGAACAAGGATCTTCTTCAACGGGTGCCATTGGATCGTTTCGGCGACAGCAATGTGGAAGAAGGCATGCAATTCCAAGCGGGCGAACATGGTGTGTTCACCGTGAAGGAAGTAGCCGATGGGCATGCGCTCCTCGATGGGAACCACCCGCTCGCAGGTGTTACGCTCCATTTCGAAGTGGAGATCACCGATGTGCGCGAAGCCACCGCTGATGAGATCAGCCACGGGCACGTGCATGGGCCTGGTGGGCATCATCATTGATGATCCGGGGTACACTGGTCACGCTCTTGCTGGCGTGTTGCATGTCCATGCATGGGCAGAGTGCACCTGTTCCCATGGAAAAAACGTCGTCTGTTCAGGATAGTGCGGTTGTTCCAGCGTTGGCGATCTCCGGCTATGCGGAAGTCTATTTCGCATACGATCTTTCATCTCCAGGAAATGGAGAACGGCCGTCGTTCCTGTACAACTACCGGCGTACCAATGAGGTGAATGTGAACCTCACCTACCTCAAGGCGACCTATGCGAAGGACCGAGTGCGCGCCAACTTGGCGCTGATGGCCGGTACCTATTCCCAATACAATCTGGCCGCAGAGCCAGCGCAATTGCGCAACCTCTTGGAAGCGAACATCGGTGTGCGGCTCAGTGCCAAGCGCGATCTGTGGTTGGATGCCGGTGTCTTGCCATCGCATATCGGGTTTGAAAGCGCGATCGGCGCCGATTGCTGGAACTTGACGCGCAGTCTATGGGCGGAGAACACGCCTTATTTCGAAGCCGGCGCGCGCTTGAGCTATAAGCCGAACGATCACCTGACGCTCGCAGCGTTGTACCTGAACGGATGGCAACGGATCCAACGGCAAGCGGGGAACACAGCGCCCGCTTTCGGTACGCAGATCAACGCTACCACGACCAATGGCACACAGGTGAACTGGAGCACCTTCATAGGCCGGGAAACGCCCGATAGCGTTGGGCTTTGGCGCTATTATAACAACTTCTATGCGGTGTTCGATGGGGATACCACGGGTCTTACGCTCGGGTTCGATGTAGGTGTACAAGAGCTTCCGAACCGGAAGATCACCGGGTGGTTCGGCCCGGTGATGATGGTGCGCCAGCGCTTTTGCAAGAACTGGTGGGGCGTGGGGCGCGTGGAGTTCTTCAATGACGAGGACCGCATCGTGTTGCCCGTGGAACGGCCCATGATGAGTGCAACGCTAGGGGCGGACAAATGGATCACGGACAACGTGCTCTGGCGCGCTGAAGTGCGTTGGCTGGGGATCGAGGAGAAGGTCTTCGAGGATGCGGATCAACGCGCGATAGGCACGAACTGGGCCATCACTACCGCAATGAGCGCGAAATTCTGAAGGCGGCTATTGCTTCGCCACCAGCACGAACACGTCCTCGTTGTCGCGCTTCATCTTGTATTTCTCGCGAGCGAATTTCTCCAGTAGTACAAGGTCGCCGTTCAGTTCCGCCAACTCCGCGCGAACAGTCTTGATGTCACGTGCGTACTGTTCGTGCTCACTGCGTTTCTCGCTCAGTTCGTTGCGCAATTTCAATGTGGTATACAGGTCGCAATCGCTTAGAAAGCACACGTAGAGCAGGAATACACCGATACCCATGCCGTAGCGGTTGCGCAGGCGGGCGGGGATGAAATTGAGCAGCTTGGTCTTCACCTTGCGAAGGTGTGTGTGTGTGAATGTAAAAGGGTGAGAAGGTGCCCGAGCAGATCGAACGATCGATCGTTCATTACGCGCTTACCGATTACCCTTCAAAGCACTTCTAACCCAAGAACGGATATCCGTGCTCCGTAGGCGGAACGAAGGTCTCCTTGATCGTCCGGGCGCTTACCCAGCGGATCAGGTTCAGGTAGCTGCCGGCCTTGTCGTTGGTGCCGCTGCCTCGCGCGCCGCCAAAGGGCTGTTGGCCCACTACCGCGCCGGTGCATTTGTCGTTGATGTAGAAGTTGCCCGCACTGTGGCGTAGCACGTTCGTGGCTTGCAGAATGCTCTCGCGATCCTGACTGATCACCGCTCCGGTGAGCGCATATTCGCCAGTGGCATCTACAAGCTTTAGCGTGTCCATCCAGCGGTTCGGGCTGTACACGTAGATCGTGAGCACGGGCCCGAAGATCTCTTCGCACATGGTGGTGCTCTTCGGATCCTTGGTAACGGCCACAGTGGGTTCCACGAAGTAGCCGGTCTTCTTGTCGTACTTGCCACCGGCGATGATCTGCACGTTCTTCTTGTCCTTTTTCAACGCATCTATATATGCGGCGATCTTGTCGAAGCTCTTCTCATCGATCACCGCGCCGATGAAGTTCTTGAAGTCGCGTGGATCGCCCATCTTCATTTCAGCGAGGTCGGCGAGCAACTCTTTCTTCACCTGCGGCCAGATACTTTCAGGGATGTAGGCGCGGCTGGCGGCGCTGCACTTTTGGCCTTGGTATTCGAAGGCCCCGCGGCTCAGTGCCGTGGCTACCACCTTGGGATCGGCGGTTTCGTGCGCGATGATGAAGTCCTTGCCACCGGTCTCACCCACGATGCGCGGATAGCTGCGATAGCCGCCCATGTTACGCCCGATGGTCTCCCACATGCCGTTGAACAC
>JANNYL010000440.1:0-1354 GCA_031410075.1 Flavobacteriales bacterium | reverse complement strand
AAGCCACCGCAATCGCCTTGGCGGTCGGCGTATTCCAGGGCGGCGTGGTAGGCCGGTTCGGTCTTCAGGATAAAAGCTTCAACGGGTAAGAAGGCGAACACGGGCCAGTGGGCCATCAATACACGGCGTTGCCAGAGGCGGGCCATACGCCCGTTGCCGGCGGAGAAGGGCCGCAGGTACACGATGCCATAATGCAGCACACAGCTGGTGATGATCATGGGCGTTTCGTCGTTCTCCGTGAAGTGGAGGAGCTCTTCCACCAAGCTGGCCAGGTTTTCGGAAGAAGCGGAACGTCCGCCGTGGGCGGGGTGATCGCCATAGACCACTTCCACGGGCCCGGTGCGGTAGGTGCCAGCATCCATGGAGAGGTTGTGCATCAGTTCGCCGTGTGCCCGGCGGAAGTCCAAAGCCAGGTAAGGGTCCAGCTGGGGCAGCAGGTCGTGTACCTGTTGGGTATTGGTAACCTCCAACGAGGAAGCTTCTGGGCGGGCAGGTCCGGACCGCGAGCCGGGGTGGGCCAAAAGATCGGCTACGGGTGTGGGCTTCAGCGGATTGCCCTCCAGGGAGAGCGTGGCATGCACGGTGCTCACTCGGTAAGCCTGCTGGAGCAGGGGTGAGGGCCGTTCCAGGTGCGCGGCCTTCACTTCGCCCAGTTTATAGGAGATGGTGGCCAACAAATTGAGGATCCTGGCGTGAAGTGAGTAGGTGGTTGGAAGCATTAATGGTATCAAATGATATCATCAAAAGTAGTCAATGGCTTTTTCCGAAGCATAGCATCGGGGTAGAGAATGGGATGAAATGAACCACTTGGCACCGATTTGTTCATTTCGATATAACCCAATACCAGCAAGGGTTAACCGGTGAATTCTTGCCGCAGAAGCTGATCCGATCCTGCGTTTTTCCGCCGTCCCCTTGAAAATTTTCCACTAGGGATCGTTCGTCGATCCAGAGATCCGGCTACATTTGCCGCCCGTTTTAGCCCCCCCGTGGACCAAAACGACTGATAAACAGGACGAAACGCTAGCGATGCCAACTATCCAACAGCTGATCCGCAAAGGGCGCACAGTTCCGACTTACAAAAGCAAGTCGGTAGCGCTTACGGAATGCCCACAACGCCGTGGTGTATGCACCAAGGTGTATACAACCACACCAAAGAAGCCGAATTCGGCTCTTCGCAAAGTGGCCAAGGTGCGCCTCACCAACAAGTACGAAGTGATCGCCTACATCGGTGGCGAGGGTCACAACCTCCAGGAGCACAGCATCGTGCTGGTTCGCGGTGGTCGTGTGAAAGACCTGCCCGGTGTGAAGTACCACATCGTACGTGGAGTTTTGGACACAGCAGGTGTTGAAGGCC
>JANNYL010000439.1:0-8661 GCA_031410075.1 Flavobacteriales bacterium | reverse complement strand
GTCAGCGCTCACTACCGGCGCATAATCGTTGAAGGGCGTGTTCAACGGCGGCATCAACTTCTTGATCGTCACCTTGACCGTATCATTCTTCGCAGCGCGCTGGCCGAAGGCCGGGATCAACCAGCCCCCGACCAGCAGCGCTATTGCTCCTCGTCTCAACCAAACCATGAAGAACGGAGCACTAGTCACGTGATCTTGCCTTGTTGTTGAATGGGTTCGGGTTCACGAAACGAAGGGTGAGTTCGAACGCTCCGTTGCCATTGCTGGCCTTCGATAGGTCGGACGTGTTAATATCGTAGCTGAGCCCAGCGGCCATATGCCCGAACTCGACAAGCGCGGCGATCGCCACAGCATCGTTGGCACGAAGGACCGGCCCAAGTGATAATGCCGAACCCTTATTGATCCCCGTGACCTTGGAAGTAGGGGTAAGTACATAACGGAACATAGCGCCCAGCATGAACTCTGAAGATGCACCTTGTTTACTGTACTGAAAAGACGGTACAATGGCCGAGTTGCCTTCGCCCAAAGCGAAACGTGCATTGCCATGTAACACCAACTTGGCGTACAGTTGTTCTTCTGCGCCGAGGAACGTGTACGTTGGGCGCGTGACGTGGAAATAACCGAAGCCAAGCGTTGCCTGTGTGCTTTGGTTCGCGACCACATCCTTGTCCCCCGCGGTGCTGTTGTAGTGCCATACGCCACCTAAGCCGAGATCAACAAAGGAGAACGACTGGGTAGCGAGCGACTCGCCATTGGGCAACTGTCCGTTGTACCCGCTACCATCATACTGCTCGCCCCATTGCAACCCGGTAGGGTCTATGCTGCGTTGACCGAACCCACCAAAAAGGCCCGCGCCGATGGTGCTGTTCTGGCCCGTCTTGATGTGGTAGGCAAGGCTCAAGCCGCCTTGCGAAGACTTCAACTTGGCATCGCCCGCTTTGTCGCTGAAAAAGTTGACCCCAAAAGCCAGGAAGCCGGCCTTACCGCGCTTCTGCTTCAACTGCATATCGTAGCTGAACGCTGTGGTAGTGAAGGGCGTGGTAACGCTGGCCCATTGGTTGCGGTACTGAAGTACGCCCCGCATGTCGTGGCCGATGCCTGCCATGGCCGGGCTTTGCAACAAGGGTTGCATGCCGTATTGCGTGAAGTGTACATCCTGGGCAAAAGAGCTGCACCAAGCCAACAGGCCCGCAGCGAACAATGACAGGGTCCGTTCGCGGCTGATGTGTCGTAGTGTGATCATGGGCTTGTGGTGTAAAGGTTGTACTTGCTTTCGCTCGGCGCTCAGTGGTGCGGCTTCAAATCACTAACCCGAAAGCGTGGTCCATGGTTGGGTGGCTTGTCCAAGTTCTTCGCTATCGCAGCAAGGTGATGTTTCCTTGCCGCTCTACTACCTCATCGTTGTTGAGCGTAGCGCTGAGGTGATAGACGAACACTGCCGGGTCGAGCGCTTGGCCGTTGTAGGTACCGTCCCAGCATGCGTTGCGATCGGTGCTTTCGAAGACCTTGTTACCCCAGCGGTCGAAGATGTTGAAGGACATGGACCGCACGCAGTCGGTGCCATAGAGACATTGTGTATCGTTCTTGGTGCTGTTGTTCGGGCTGAAGGCGTTGGGGATGTAGAGGGCGCATTCAGGTGGTACCGTGGGTTCGGTCACCCTGAGCTTCACCACCCACATATCGCGCCCTCCGTGGTTACCGGAGACATCGCCGTCGTTGGAATCGGTGTAGCCGAAGGCCACATATCCGCCATCGGTGGTCCGCGCTATCAAGTACCCCCAATCTTCACTCGCGCCTCCCAAGCACCTTTGCCAAACGATGTCCCCGACCGATGAGAACTTGACCAACCAGAGTTCGCGATCGCCATTGCTGGCCTGCACATCACCATCATTGGAATAGGTATACCCGGAGAGCAAGTAACCATCATCGGCCTCTTCGGATAAGAACCCGAATTCACTTAGGGCGCCGCCGTACGAGCGGTGCCACTCCAACACCCCGTTCGCATCCACCTTCACTACCCACACATCGCTCTCACCTTGGTTGCTGGTCAGGTCGCCATCGTCCGAAGAGGATGCCCCCGCCAGAATGAAGCCTCCATCTGCCGTTTGAAGCAAGCTCCTGCAATCATCATCCAAGGTGCCGCCATATGTCCGCTCCCAGAGGACTGCGCCCGAGCCGCTGAGCTTGGCCAAAAGCACATCGTAGCCTCCCTGATTGAGCGTGATATCGCCATCGCTGGATGCCGATATGCCAAGCAACATAAAGTCACCATTGCTCAACTCGAGGATATCCAAACCAAACTCCCGCTGACTTCCACCAACCGTGCGTGACCATTCGATAGTGCCGACCTCGCTCAACTTCACCAACCAGCAATCACCTTCACCGTGGTAGTTCGTTACGTCGCCATCATTTGATTCGGTGTAGGTGAAGCTGGCCAGAAACCCACCGTCGGCTGTTTGGATCAGTCGACCTCCAGAGTCGTTCGCGCTGCCACCAAGTGCCTGGCTCCACTCAATGGTGCCCGAAGCGTTGATCTTCAGTAACCAGGAATCGGAGGTGCCGTTCCCTGCAGATGAGCCAACCACATCTCCATCTGTGGATCCGGTGTTGCAGTTGATGATGAACCCGCCATCCGCGGTTTCCAGGATCACTCCGCCAAGCTCCACAGCGCTGCCGCCATAGGTCTTCTGCCAAATGATGCCCCCCGCTGGTGATAGCTTCAAGACCCAAAGGTCCTGAGCGCCTTGATTGGCGGTGACATCACCATCCGTGGAATAGGTGCTCCCCACCAACATGATCGAGCCATCCGAAGCTTCGATGCAACTGAAACCGAGATCCTCCGATGAGCCACCGAAAGCACGCGACCACTGCACCGTGCCATCCGCGTTCAGTTTGGCGGCCAGTATATCCGTACCCCCATGGGCGCCTATTGCGTTGCCATCGGTCGATCCGCTCCAACCGATACCAACGAAACCGCCATCACTGGTCGGCGCCATGTCGCTCCCCCATTCCGCACCACTGCCACCGATGCAACGCTGCCACTCCACTTGAGTGGTCACCTGTGCGGATAGAGGCGATAGGTTCATGCCAAGGAACAGAGCAATGGTCATTCCGTATCCGCCCATCATGTGTTTTTCTGCTGGCATGTTCAATGAGAATGATCGTTCAACTTACCAACCCCGATCACCGCTTGATGGTTGGGTGTTCAAACTATGAAGTTCGTTGCGGATCAAAGACACTATGAACATTTTCTTCGGTCATTGCTTGACGATGCGGGCGTGCACTGATCCTGCCGCGTGCTTCACCAAGCAGGAATAGACACCAACAGGCAATGCCGATAGATCGATGTCCCCGTTCGCGATCCGTTCTTGCATGACCACTTCGCCGATGTTGTTGATGATGGAAACCGTTGCGTTCCGCCAAGCGCTCAGCCCCGATGCGCGCAAGTTCACCGATCCATTGGTAGGGTTGGGGAAAGCGAACATCTCATCCACACGTGGCCCGGCATCATTCACGGAAGCGACCACCGCACCCTTCTCATTGTTGAAGCGCGTGATGAGCGGCGCATAACCGAATAGCGTCCCGTTCTGCCATTTCACCACTTGGTCCATAGAGAGCACCTTGCCGTCATCTTGCAAGGTGGCGCAATGGAAGTTGATGCGAAGGCCGTAGCCCTGGTCATCGATGGGTTGTACGCCTGGGTTGAACTCTGTATCGATCAGACCGAACTCATCCAAGCGCGTGAGGTACTTCCCGCTCATGTAACCGTCCGCGCCATACGCCTGTGCCAAAACGATCAGCCCGCCGTTCGGCTCGATCAGCAGTTCATCCGGCGCCGTGTAATAGAGCGGGCTCGTGTCGCTCAGGTCCATGTACCCGCTGGAGCCGAAGCCCGTGTCCAGGGAACCATTCTCCAGCAGCTTGAAGAGGTAGCTGGGCCACGCCCACGTGTTCGGCTGCAGGTAGATGGAGTTGTCATGGGCGATCGCGATATCGAGGATCCAGTTGTCCAAAAAATACGTTGACAGGTCGAGCGTGTAGTTGAATGATGCGTCGATGATCCCATTGGCATTGAAGCGCCAAATGCAGGCACCGCCAAGCCCGTAGCTCGCGAGCACAATGCGGCCCAAGTTGTCGATCTCCATCAGAGGATAAGAGAACGGCGCCGCTGGCGTGTACGCAACGCCGTTGGTGCCAAAGCTGTTGTCGGTAGTGAAGTCCTCGTTCAAGCGGATCACTTGGCCACATCCAGCCCCATTGTTGTTCCCGCCCTTGCCGATGCAAATGCGGCCTTGTTCGTCCACCAACATCTTGGCGAAGCCTGCTCCGCCTGGTGCTTCCACAGGGGTCCACGACTCCACCACAGCGCCACTCAGGTCGATGGAGCCGATCTGATATCCGTCCGTGCCGCTAGCGAGTACGAAGATCTTTGTCTCATCCGCGGAGAGCGCCGCATCACAGAAGCCGATGTTCGGGAACTCCAGGATGCCGCCCGCACCAAATGCGCTGGCGAACGATCCATCGTTGTTCAACTTCATGATGTAGGACGATGTAGTGCCGTTCACGGCGCTGAGGATCGGGAAGATCTTTCCTCCGGTCTCCAGAATGTCGAAGGTGATCACGTCGGGGATCTGCGGCAGGAAGCCGAGTTGCCCATCTCCGCTGAAAGTGAGGTCGAGTGTGCCGTCCTGGGCGATGGCGGTGCTCAGGACGATCAAGATGGCACCGAGGAAGGACGTGCCGCGCAGGCGGATCGAGGGTTGTGCAGTGATCATGGTCGGTTAGTATCAGCGTTCAGATCACTAACCCTGACTTGTCCTGAAAGGTTGGGTGCCGACCCCGGAAATTCCCTCAGCGCACCAAGGTGATGTTCCCTTGCCGCTCAACTGTTTCGCCATTGAGCAGCGTGGCGCTCAAGTGGTAAACGAATACCGCCGGATCCAGCGCTTGGCCATTGTAGGTGCCGTCCCAACAGGCTTTGGGATCGGTGCTCTCGAAGACCTTGTTGCCCCAACGGTCGTAAATGCGGAAAGTCATGGACGCGATGCACTCGGTGCCAAAGACGCATTGCTGGTCGTTCTTGCCGCTGGCGTTGGGGCTGAAGGCAGTAGGCACGAAGATGTTCGCGGCGGTGCAGATCGGCTCGGCCCGTTCCACCTGAATACGAACGCACGCCGTGTCGCTGCACAAGCCGTCAAAAACAGTCAGGCAGTAAGTAGTTGTTTCGGTGGGCGTGGCTATTGGGTTCGCACAATCGGAGCAACTAAGGGTTGTACTAGGCGACCATGCGTACGAGGATCCACCTGATCCGAACAGCATTGTGGATCCACCCGGCACCACAACGGGATCCTGTGCAAGAGCCAGCGCAATTAGTTGCACATCATTGGAGGTCACCGTACACGGCACCGTAATCACACAACCGCTGGCATCGGTCACTGTTACCGTGTAGTTGCCCAATGGCACGTCGGTGAACACATTGCTGCTTTGAGGGCCGGTACCGATATCGTATTGGTAGGGTGGTTGACCGCCGAAGTGGTACACGGTGATGGTGCCGCTGCTGCAATTCGCGGATGGCACGGCCGCTGTTCCCACCACGGGGCAGCCGCTAACGGCGCTAGGGTCGAGTGGCGTGTAGTCAATGTGGGCCGAATCCGTTAGGTTCAACCAGATCGAGCAACCCGAATTGGAAGTGCCTGCCGCCCAAAGTGTGCCATCCGATCTCACGAGGTAAGAGAACAATTCGCCTGCCATGATATCGATCACATCGGTTTCAACCAAAGCGGACGAGGGATAGAGCGTATAGGAGTTAAGACCTCCATAGGTATAGCAGTTCTTGTTCGCATCCAATGCAAGGAAGAAGAAGCCATCAGTACACCCGCTGATCGCGACGATGTCACTCAATCCTGCAACCAGCTCCGGCAATGTGTCGTTCAGCGCATCGCCATCGCCATTGAAATTTCCCCAACCCCAGGAGTACACATCGCCGTTCGCATCCAAAGCGGCCGTGGCATTTGTATGGGCCTTGATATCTACGAGTTCGGTAAGACCTGGTATCACTCCTGGCATGGTCGTGAAGGAGTCTGGCAGGGCCGGGTTCCCGAGCAGTCCATTCAAATTATCCCCCACCGATAGTGCGCTGCCATCAGCAAGCAGAACATAGGTCGTATAGTATCCGCAGGCCACACGCACCGCGTTGTTGACACCGATCATTTGCACCGGAGTGATGAAGCTATCGGCCGTGCTCCCATCGCCGAATTGCCCCTTCAAATTGTAGCCGAGGCTCCATACCGTTCCATCGTTCTTTACAAAGCTCACATGAAGAGCACCGGCATCAACGAACTTGACGTCGGTGATCACTTGCGTTGGGAAGGGGAACCAGGGGTCTTGCCAGACCCAACCTGTGCCATCGTTCTTGATCGCGCCCGTCCAATACCCCGTGCTGTAGTAGCGCACATCATTCATGTTCGGCACGGCCACAGGTGTATTGGAACAAACCAACCCAGGGCCATTGCCCAATTCACCGCCGCCATCATACCCCCAGCCAAATAACTGGTTGCTGCTGCTATCGCAGGGGTTGTCGTAGCAAAGGCTGAATGCAGTGTAGGAGCCTGCCATGTAATTGGTGGGCCTGTACCAGAGCCGCCCACCAAAGCCATCGCCGATCATGCTGTTCTGAGAAAAGGCAGCAGATGTCGCCAGAAATAGAAAAAGGCTCTTCGCGAATTTCAAGACCCACTTGCGGTAGATATGATCCATGGTCGTCTGCTACAAATGGTGTTCAACGTGCTAACCCGAAAGGTGGGAACTTGGTTGGGTCTGGCCTGATAATTCCACTTTCGCGGATCGTTCGCATGGTAGTTTCCATGCATGCACATGCGATGCCCCCGAGGTTCATCACCATTCTCGTTAGCCGAACGGGATCAGAACGTGGTATGCTCCAGACGCCAAGTGATACCGATGCTCAACCCGGCACTCGTGACGCGGGCACCGTCCAGTGAACCTTCCTTCGCTACTGCGCCCAACTGGGCCTTCCACAGCGGACCAGCGCTCACGCTCAGGCGTTCGTCGCACTGATAGGTGGCCTGCGGACGTAGCAACCAGGAAAGGTTCAACGTGCGGAAGGCATCATCTGGAAAACCTGCGCCCACGCGATCATTGTCAACAGGATACTTCCCTTTCGAGTTGAAGAGGAGGTCCACACTCACGCCTCCTTGCAACATAAGGCCGAATCGGCCCATGCCGAGCTCATAGCTCGCGAGCATGGGGACTTCCACGAAATTGAGCATCACATCGGTCGCACCTTCGTCGGCCTTGAGCGCATAGCTTCCGTAGTAGATACCTGTAGCCCATGAAAGGTGCTTAACGCGCACACGGTACTCCAAACCGAAAAGCGATCCTGCTTCTGCCGTTGACCGCCCGCCGCTGCTCGACTTCGTACGCACAGCTAACGGCGCTCCGAAAAAATGCAGTTGACCCGAGGCAAGTCGCTTGAAGGGTGGTATTTCACGCCATTCGGGCGTAGGAGAAACGAGTATTCCTGGCAGCGACCAGCGTGGCTCTATGAAGGTGGCCTCATCCGCGTCGCTCCGCACAGAAACCACGTCCAGTACTAACAAAGAGCTCTTATCGTTCCCGTCGCCATCTTGTGCAACTGTGCTTTGCACTTCTGGTATTACTGCGTTCCCAAGGCTTTGACGCACTTCATCCGGATCATTGGTTCGGGCACTCTTGCCGCCCTGGTCAAGTGGGGATCCGGCTTGATCATCTCGCAGTGCTTCGCCATCAGCAACAACTTCGGCGATCATGTCGTCATGACCTTGTAGTGCTCTGCTCGGCAGCATTTCATTTCGTCCACCACCTAGGGCATTTGCGTCAGCTTGCTCCTGATCCGATCCGCTTCGAAGACTCTGCCATGTCTCATCTTGATCATTGGCATGGGCATACGTGATGCCCCGATCCGAGTGCACTCCAACACGTTCATTCAACGCTGTTCCATCGCGACCTTCAACTTGGGCCTCGATGCCCCCTTTCTCCGGTAGGACCATCACATCTTTGGGTCTTGGTCGTTGCGCTTCAGCCGTCTGGCGTAGTCCCTCAGTGCCTTTGACCTGTGCATTCATAGGCTCATTATCCACCGGCGTAACCCGTTCATCGACGGACGTTGTGCGTACCTCTCCGATCATTGTCCCGGTACCCACCGGTGCAATTGATTGATCTGACATGACTTGGGTCGCGGCGGTGCTCGACCAACGGGTCTCTTTTTCCGCAACCTTCTGGCCCGCGCTTGATCGTTGCTCGGTGATCAGTGATCCGGGTACTTCGGCATCACTGCTTATTCCAGCAAAAGCCCACCAAAGCAAACCGATCACAGGGATCAAAGCCGATAGCCACCATTTGGCAAAGCCACCGCCACCGATCACACCAGTGGTGCCATTGCGCTTAGCGAGCAACGCACGCACCTCGTCGAATTCGCCTGCCTCCACAGGAAATGTTCGGCGCTCCATCCGCTTGCGGTAGAACTCATCGATCCAATGCGACCTGCTCATGCGATACGAAGCGTTAGGTGGGACCGAGCTTCCTTCTCCAATAGGCTCTGTAACGCCTGGCGAGCATGGCTCACGTGCCACTTCGAAGTGCCCTCGCTGATGCCGAGAGAAGCCG
>JANNYL010000438.1:0-7577 GCA_031410075.1 Flavobacteriales bacterium | reverse complement strand
GCGCAACATGGACATGATGAGCGATGACATGGACCTCTTTCCGCGCAACAGGAACATGTTGAGCGATGACATGGACCTCTTTCCGCGCAACATGAACAGGTTGCGCGATGAGATGGACCTCTTTCCGCGCAACATGCACTGGCCGGCCCGCAGGATCACAACCGGATAACGCCACCTTCCCCACCGCGGGCCCAGGAGCCGGAGCCCGCGTCCCATTCATCTTGCCAGTCGGCGAACTCGGCGAAAGACAGGATGCGCAGCAGCCCATGGCTGCGCCAGCGGTGCTTGTCCGCCAGCAACACGCAATAGCATAGGGTGTTCATATCCCACCGCCGGGTTTGGGGTATCAGGGCCACGCCCCATTCGATGCGCGCCACCTCCGCGTCCGCGCGCAGTTCCTCTGCGAAGCCCGCGCTTATTGGCACCCAGGTCTCATCACCCTCTTCGCGTGCACGCAGGGCGATGCCGATGGCCTCCTCATCCACCACCACCTCGATGGGCATCAGCTGGAAGGGCCAGCGGCCCGGCGCTTCGTTGCTCATGGCGGAGTGAGCATTCCTTCTCGCCGCTCCCGGGCCAATACACAGGCACAGGTGATCAGCCCCAGTTCCACGGCCTTTATGTACAGCTCCACTTTGGTATGCACACCGAGCTTCTCGTACGCCTTGCACCGGAAGCGCTCCACCGTTTTCTCACTGATGTTGCCCATGGCCACCGCGATCTCCGCCTTGCTGGGTTCGGGCTTGCGGCAAGCCAGTACAATGTACAGCCGCTCCCTCTCCGTAAGCGGCTCCATGCGCAGAGTCGGGTTCTTTGGCATGGAGGCCAAAGTTCAAATGGCCCGCTGGCCCCGGCAATACCCAGTTCAGGGTATTTTTTCCGGTACTGAAGAATGGTTGGGTAGTTCCAATGGTCCGGCTCGAAGTTCCCGGCGAATGTTGGCATGGGCTTTAGGTATTCGGCTTTCAAGCCGCCGGAGGCGGAAGGGTTCTCGGCACCGGCGAATGCCGGGTTGGTTTTCGGTGGCCGCTTCGGCCAATGGTCTTTGGGCCTATGACCACGAACCTGAAACCACCGAGACCAATAACCCAAAACCACTGAGACCAATAACCCAAAACCACCCAGACCAATAACCCAATACCACTGAGCCTATCCCGGCCTTCGCCGGGACTGAAAAGCTACCGGACCGCCCGAACCCAATACCCAACCGCCCAGAAAACCTGAACCCCTAAGCCAATGAGCGAAGGGTCAAGAGAACGAAGGCCTTGTGCGAGGAAGGACTGGCACACGAGTGCGGAGGCTCGCGCGAAATGAGGGCTCTTAGGCGGTTGCCTTGGCCTTGGCCCTTGGGCGAACGGACTTGGGCCGTTGCACAATATCGCGCATGGCTGCAAGCAGAAAGCCGCGCAAGCTCAGGTGCTCGTCGAGGCCGGACCAATGAATGCCCGCGCCGTCGGGCAGCAACTCGTACTTGCTCAACTGAACTTCGCTCGCCTTGGCCAGCCGCTTGAACCCATCCAAGGGAAACTCCAAGCGGCCGTTGTTCAGCATCACCAGCAGCAGGTTCGCGTCCTTGATGGCATGTACGGCGGTGATGCGCACGCCATGCTCTCGGATCATGGCGCTTACAGGGTCTTGAATGATCGGCTTGCGGTTGCTCATTTGTCGAAGTATTCGATCCACGCTTTTGCGATGCGCTCTTTGTGTGCTTTCACGAGCTCTTCCGCACGCCGCACCTCCTGCGCCTTCATGCGGCCGTTGTCGTCAGCGAGCTTCACCGGCTCCAGCCAGTATTCACTATGCCAACTCCTTTGCGCACACGCACATGCATCGGCTCGTTGTTCTCGTTGCTGTAGAAAGAGAATGCATAGCCCTCAATGTCGGGTTTGATCGCCTTGGGTGCCATGCGCGTTGGTCAAAGATAATAGGCGCTCATCCCTCCTTCTTCTTTGCACCGCGAACAGCCTCATTGCTTGCGCGAGCATCCGAGCGCGGGCCTTTCAGCTCAGTTGCTCGAACAGGAAGCAAGTGAGCCCGGATGCTCGCGCGAAATGAGGGCTACACGTATTCGAGAAGGCGGGCCACAGGCCCTAGCAGCAGCCTGTCCCGCGGCACACACCAGGCCACCGCACAGGGCAGCCGAGTGACAACAATCGGCATTGGCCGCGCACATACGAGTGAGAACCGGGAGCCGAGCGACAACAATGGGGCGCTCAACACTAACCGGTCATAAGCAACTACAATTCGTCCGATTACTAGGTCGAGCGTACTTGGGCCTGTAGGGGTTCATTAGACATCATCCGCCCTTACGCCCACTCTTGAAAGGGTCACTGGAAAGTTCTTTGGTACGCACTGCCCCCGAACTGTCGCCCGAAGATGACAGACTATCAGGTGCGGCGACCAGCGCAGGGAGTGGAGTGGACACATACACAGTATCGGGCGCACCGACTACGCGCACGAATACTGTGTCTACTGGCACTGGTGGCAGTGATAGTTGCACTTGTGTGGGGCCTGATTTGTAATCCAGCCAACTAATGCTTGCGCTGATGATGGACAGCACTAAGGCAGCCGCACCGACCCATATACCATACCTGTCAAAGAAGCGCCGCTTATCGGAATCAAGTGTCTCGAAATAGTGCTTAACGCCAGCTGTTGTGATCCATGCCGTCAACCTGAAATTGTCAAGATCCATGCGGCCCGGTTCTACCCCCAACTGAGTCTGCAAAAGCCTGCCACCCCAACCAGACACCACTACATCTACCTGCTCCGGTGTTAAACCCCTCGGTCCGCGATTCACCTCCAAGACAATGAATCTATCGGCCAACAAAGGCACCAAGACCTCCCTTACCTCATCCTCCCTCATTGGTCTGGTCGGGAAATACCAGTTCAGGTCTACACGGCCGCCCGGCTGTCGAACACGCATGAGCATGTCCAGCAAGCGGAACGATTCTGTGTTAGACATGGACACACGCGGGCCAAGATTCCTGCGATGCTTGCGCCCTTCGAGCCACCATCCGTACCGTATCCGCCAGCGGGCCAATATTCTCCTCATGCCCCCAAGCTATCCATTCAGGCCGTGCGCCGACCATCCATACCCTTACACACATCCCACCCCCACAAGCGCTCGCGTAAGTAACTAGCCCCGCGCTCGCGTGGCGCGTGTGCGCTCTTGCAACGCTGCCTATGTACACTTTCACACCATGTTCGAGCGCAGGTTTGCGCACTCGGGACACGCGAGCGATTGCGGGTGCGCTTGGTTTAGGCTACTGAATGAATTTCTTCCGGCAAGAGGAACTGATCACACCCTTCGAGTATTTTGACCTTACCGGTCAACGGGGAATACTCCTCTTCGAGTCGCTCCCGCAATTCTTCACCGCGGCGCTTGTCACGGACCTGAATTGTGAGCCGTCTAAGCTTTGGCATACGGCGCAACAAACCGATATCAATCCTTCGGTTATACGCAGGAAAACTGTATCCCACCACGATCAATCGTTCGACGTCCGTTAGTGGGGTCTTCGCGTGGTCTAAATAAGCCTCCAAGTCGTCCTCCAAGTCCCAAGCATACTCAAGGAGAGGATGTAAATCTTGAAAATGCTGCAAGTAGAAGGTGAGACCAAAAGATCGTAGCCAACCATGCCACCGTTCTGTCGTCGTCCTCCTTGTGTACAGACCATCGTATGTGGGGATTTCATCGCGTTGCCAATGGTAGCCTGCTATGCCATTGAGATGCAATACTTGATACTCCCTATGACTACTTCTCTCCAGCGATCGAAGCGTGCAGATCTTATGAGAGTCCATTGCGCCTAGAACCGAATCGGACCCAGTCAATTGACCCAATGACATTGCTATCTGTTGGTCATAGTTCCATGTGAGCAGGACCACATGTCCCGGTAAGCGATGCTCTCTTGTGCCAACAAGTGAATTGAAGAACTGATCGTACCGCCAATCCACGGCATTAGCCATCTGTTGCTCAACAGCAAAGAACAACGTCATCACGGCCTTGAGTTGTCTTGCCTTGAAACGATCCTTGCGTTGCACGGCTCGTGCGTGAGTGTCAATTGTCAATCGCGGGTTGACTTTCAGCGCACGATGAAGCTCAGCTAGTTCGCTGCAATAGTCTTTGAGCGCCCTTCCATGTGTGTAGTTCTCTAAGCCCTGTCCCAATGGTTTTTCCGGAAGCTCGTTTTCCTTGCTATCGAGCCAGGCAAGTTGCGCTTCTATGCGGGCAGCAATCTGCGCAACAACTGGGAGTGCATTGGCGCTTGCTCCAGCGCCAAAGAGGTATGCTACACGGGCCATGGAACTAGTAGTGGTGGGTCAAAGATTAATGGTTCCCTATTGGATTCAAGCATGATGTATCAACAATTGTCAACTCTTTTCAACAGCGAAACCGGCCAGAGCGCGCACCCACCTACTTACTGGCGCTCGGATGCTTTCCCGAGTGCCTTGCTCAGGTATCCGCTCTGGCGGCACCCCGCTTGCGCGGATCTACGATCCGTGCCTCCATCATTCCCAATGGTAACGTTCCCAACAAACCCGCATCGCTCGTCGGTCGTTTGCTGTCTGAAAGAAGAAAGGCTGAGAGGGCACGGATCGCAGGACCGCGCCAGCGAAACGGAATATCCGCGCTAGCGGGGGGGCTGAGAAGTACGGCATCACCGCTATTGCAGACCCCTTGTTAACGGCAGGTAAGTTTTTGCCTTCTTGCTTTTGTCACAAAGTCCAAGTCGTAGATCGCTTCGTCTGAAAATCCCGTCAGCGCGGCAGTTTTCATTTCTTCGAGTTCATCTGGTTTTATTTTCTTCAACATTTTTTTATAGTCTTTGTCAAGCTTTTTGTCTGCCAATAGTTGCTGAGCATATTCAGAAACCTCCTTCTTCACGGTATTGCCTTCATCTAATGATCGTAAGAATTTGTCTCCCGAACAAGAATAAGAATACCAAAGCGTTGTGATAATCGCTTTTTGAGCGGTGATGTCATTTGTCTGCTGGAAATATTTTGTCAAGGTGTCAACATACAGGTATGGGTCAAGCGGAAGCAAACAATACATTAGACAATAATCTTGCATGAAGTCGAATGCTCCGTGTTCGATGAGATAAAAATGAAATGTGGTGTCTTCCAATATTTTTACTGCAGCATTTGTAATGTTGATATTGTCGGTTGCCAAAGACTTCAGAAGAATAACATAAATCCTTGGGTCAAGGTCCCTTATGTCGCATTTGGAAAAAGCTTCAGCTGAAAGTTCCTTATCCGAATAACTTTTGCTCAGTATCATTAACAAGTGAGCACAATCGTAATAAAAATACGGAAGGTGGCCGTCTGATCTAAGTTCTTGTCGTAGTAGCGGCAAATATTGAGTTGTGTCCGCCTTAACCATTTCAAATAACTTGTCCAGTATTGGATTTTTTTCTTGCTGCTCCGCTTGTGAAAGTTCGTGGGGATGAAAATTATAAGTGTTGTCAATTTCCTTTTTGAAGTTCTCTTGTCCGAAAGAGTTCAGAGAAATTGAGGTAAGAAAAAATGTCAATAGTCGTTTCATTGTCGTGTCGTCTTAAAATTCAAACCAACTACAGCTACACGCTCTTAACTTGATGATGAAGCATGTCCGCGACAAAGGATGATCGGGGATCGCGCGATCTTCTGTGTTGGGATCAAGGTGGGTGTCCAACGATCAAGGTGATGTGCTTCACACTCCTCAATGCGCGACAACAGCGAACCGATGGCCTTACTCTTTGGTGAAGCGCGCGCTGAGGCGCTTACCGCGCGCATCGGTGAGTTGCAACATGTATGCACCGGGAGCCAGGTGTTCCACATTCCATTCAGGTGACAGCCTGTTCGTGCCTGTGCGCTGCATCGGTATGCGCCTGCCATCCAAACCGATCACCATCGCGGTCTGAAGCAAGAATCCCTCCGGCAGGTTCGCGCTCAACTTGTTGTGCGTGGGTGTAGGGAATACGCTAAGTGCAGTTGGTTCGGAGGCCGTGAAAACGCCCGTCTCATTCACCACTACCACGGTAGCATCAGGGGTACGTATGGGTGGATTGAAATCGAAGTAGATATCGGCGGCGTTGGTGATCAACTGCCCTAATGCGAGGGGTTGTATGGGCCGTATGCTGAAGTCGACCAGGCCGTGGCTGCGCGGTTCGTTCGTATTGCTATCGGGCAGCAGGATGTCAGCAAAGGTGAACGTGAGGATGCCGTTACCGGTGATCGCGTACGTGCAGGGGTGCGAGGTGGCGCCGAGCCGAAAGGTTGAAATATCCAGCATCATAGACAGCGTATCGCGCACCACCACGGTGAAGGCCGTATCGTTACCGGTGTTCTGGAAACGGATGGTGTACTTGAGAACACTATCGGTCTCCAAGTTGAAGACACCGGCGGGCTGCACGAGCTTGTCGTTCGGATCGTAGCTACCCGTGATCGTGCGGGTAATGGTGGTGGAGTTGTTCGTAAGGTCGGTCTCCAGGCCGCCTTGGGTGGCGGTGAAGGTGCTTACCAGGTCCGTGCCCAAGAGCAGAGGGTCTGGCGGAATGGAGAACTGCACGCTGATCAGGCTATTGTCATAACCGGCCACGGCAGTGGCGGCGTTCCATGTGATCGTGGTGGCCGTTACGGTCGAGGGCGGAACGGAGGCACTCTCGAAGGTGAGCAACGGATCGAAGGTCAGCGTGCGTGTGAGCGCACCGCTCGTAGTGCCCCCGTTGTTCAACGCGTCGGTGTAAACGTTGTAGGTGAAGCCCGGGCGCGCGGGGCCGGATGAAGCGGCGGCTTGCACGTCCAGTTGGGCCGCGGTGAGGCCGAAGCCCACGTTCATCGTCCAGGTCTTCAGTTGATCAGAGAACGAGTTGATCGTGGAGGAGACGAGAGTGGGCATCGGTTCCTGGAAAGACAAGGGCAGATCCCCGGGATTGAACGCGCAGTCGAGGTCATCCACCGTGGTGCCCACGTTCAGCGCGCTCCACGCATCGGATATGTTGACCTGGTCGCGATGCAACACGAAGACCGAGTCGTTGCGCGCGGCGATCAACTCATGCGAGGCACCGGGTATCATGGTGGTCCACGTCTGCAGCACCACGCCCGCGGGCGAGATGCGCATCAAGCCGGGAAGGTCAACGCCACCGGAGGCTAGCAGGTCACCGTTGTTCAGCAATTGAAGGCGGGCAGGCGGCGCATTCAGGCGTTTCTGCCAATCCACGGTGCCATCGCTGTTGAAGTGGGTGAGAAAGCCCAGCGTGCTGGTGTACCCTGAACTGATGAAATACGTGCCATCATTGGCCTTTACCATACCCGTGGGAACATGCCAACCGCTCACGGCATAGGTGTAACTCCAGACCACCGCGCCATCACCGGCTATGCGCACGAGTGACATGTCTCCTTGGGCAAGCGCACCCGCGACGGTCATCGAGCCATCCGGTTCCACCAAACTGGAGGTGCTGCTCAAAGACCATCCGGAGCCGGGCAATACGTAGCGCTTGTGCCAAAGGGGAACGCCGTTGGGGCCGAGCCTGGCAATTGCGAGCGTTCCGCGCGCAATGCCCGTCATCATGATGTCCCCACCAGGCAATTCATCCAATTTG
>JANNYL010000437.1:0-1616 GCA_031410075.1 Flavobacteriales bacterium | reverse complement strand
CGATATACACGTTGTTGCCGAATTGGCTTGCCCCGCGCCAGCGAAGGCGATTCACGGTGCCCGGGAACACGAACGAACGTGTAGCCCATTCTGCAGCTGTGGTAGGGATATAGTTCGTGCCAACGGAAGTACCGGCAGGGTTCAACGCACCACCAACACCGTTGTCCATCGTAGCAAGTGCCACAGTCCAGGTCAAACCACCATCGGTGGAACCTTCCAAGAAAACCTGGTCGGCCGCGTTGGCTGGGAAGGTCGCACCCGCCACGTCAAAGTTCAATTGCTTGGCTACCCCGAACGCAGGAAAGGTTGGTGTGGTCAGCGATACGACTGAACCCGTAGGAGCAGTGAAGAACAACCACTGGTGCGAACCGGTACCAGCAGCAGCATAGCCGTTGGCTGCGTTACGAGCGCTCCATAGGGCGTGGCTGGGCTGCCAGCATAACGTGTTAAGCTGCGAGAAATCTTTCGGGAAAGGTGTGCAGGTGCCACCGGCATCCACGAACTGCACCGCCGCACGGAAGGCCGTGGCGGCCAGAGCGGTAGTACCGATCACGGGCACACCAGCCGCATTGTAACGCCGACAAGTTGTGAGCACATTGCTTCCACTGTTCCCGTTGGCCGAGTTCATTACTGGCCCGGCATGGGTCACATTGTCCAACCGCGTCACCATCATCTGCAAATTGCCCGATACGAGGGTGTAGTTGAACGGTGTGATATTGACACCAGTGAATCCGATACCGGAGAAGGTGATCGGGCCACTATAAACCAACGTGTAACCAGCCGTACTGTATACACCCCCAGCGAACGTTGCGTTCGCTGTGGTCTGCAGGTAGATATTCACGCTGTTGTACGTCTGCGGCAGCGCCGTTACCACGTTCATGCCGAAGCGGATGGCCGTGATGTTCATGTCCTGGCCGATCTCGGAAGCCAGGTAGATATGCTCGCTCACGTGGTTCGCAGCCGATCCCATAGGTCCATTCCCCGTAGTACCTGGGTTGGCCGCTATGGTAGAAGCGTTCTGCCCACTTGCCGTGGCACCGACCAACAGGCCGATCGCCATGAGCCCTGACTTCCACAGGGCGCGTATGGTTCTGTTCATGATCTTGGTTTTAGGGTTTGGTTTTCGGGGTTTCAGGGTTGGTTCAACAGTGCGTTCGATAGAATGTGGTGTCTGTGTACTTTTTTTCGGATCCGATAGAGACACCTGCTATCTGGTTTGAATTGGTCCAGATAGTTCGATCAATTGGCACGTAAAGTAGGAGGTTCATCGATCCCGACAAGGGGGTGTTGAAAAAAACAGAGCCCCACCTTTCGGCGGGGCTCTGTTACGAATAGTGGGACGATCAGCTTACTGCACGCTCAGGCGCTGCGTGTAGGCGTGGTCGTTGATCGTGATGTTCACCGTGTAGATACCGGCGGCGATGCTCTTGTCGAGGTTCAGCATGTACCTGAACGTTTCGCCCGATACAACCGGGGTCTCGCTCATCACACGCTTTCCGAACACATCGTACACATCGATCGTAACGTGCTCGATCTCTTCGTTCAGGTCGCTCACCTGCAGGTTCACATGTCCGTCCCCAACCGGGTTCGGCCACATCTGTACACCGCTGTTCTCG
>JANNYL010000436.1:0-3198 GCA_031410075.1 Flavobacteriales bacterium | reverse complement strand
TTCTACCAGTCGGGCGAACTCAGCGGGAAGCGCATTACCAACGACACTGATCACACCGTCGCCACCAAGAGCGAGAATGGGTAACGTTAGCGAGTCGTCCCCGCTGATCACCAAGAAATCCTTGGGGCGGTGTTTCAGGATCATCGCGATCTGGTCCAGGTTGCCGCTGGCCTCCTTGATCCCCACAATGTTCTCGAAATCACGAGCAAGGCGCAGGGTGGTTTCGGCCGCCATGTTGCTCATGGTGCGACCCGGCACGTTGTAGAGAATGATCGGCAGCAAGCTCGCCTGGGCCAATGCCTTGTAATGCTGGTAAATACCTTCCTGTGTCGGTTTATTGTAGTAAGGGCTCACACTCAAGATCCCATCCACACCACTGAGGTCATAGGTCTCCAGTTGATGAACGACCTCAGCTGTGTTGTTTCCGCCTACACCCAGAACAATGGGCACCCGGTTCTTCACCACCTCGATCACTTGGGCAAGGATCTGCTGCTTCTCTTCAGGCGCTATCGTTACACTTTCGCCGGTGGTACCCATCACCACCAGGTAATCGATACCGCCATTGATCTGGTGCTCGATCACCGTTTGAAGGCCCGCATAATCGATGGGCGGAACCCCTTTCACAGGAGCGGATCGGAACGGTGTAATGAGAGCGACGCCGAGGCCGCGAAAGCGATGGTCCATCAGTAGTTCAATTCAGGGAGTGTTCGACCTTGGCATTGATCATCAACAAATACCGATCGATGTTGGCGATGAGTTGCGGAAGGCTGTTCGCGCCAGCGGTGTCGATCATCATATCAAGGAAGCGCTTGTTGCCGTCGGTGAGGCGCCCCACTTTGAAGCGAGCTCGGCTCTTGGCGACGATGTATTGGATCGGCAGGTAATCCTGCATGGTCAGGTCGATCAGCACATCGTGCTCCTCAGCGATGAAGTTGTTCACGGTATTTCCACCTGGGATCCGGTACCAATTGAGGTCCTTCTGGCAGAACGCATCGAAATTGAGCTTGGCATTGAGGTACATCGGCAACTCCTTCAGATCGGCGTATCCGATGCACTGGATCTTATGCAAGCCCAATTCGTCCTTCATCTTCTTCACGTAGTTCCGCACGTCGGCATGGGCTTTCTCATCGGTCGCGAGGTACACGATACCCACCTTCACGCACTGTGCGAGGTTCCTGGCCACAGGGCGACGATCGGGCATGGCCTCCTTCAGCAGGCGCCGCATGCCGAGCCACTCCTTGATGCGATCGAACAGTTTCATTCCCCGATCATACGCTTGAATTCCTCTTCTCCGATCACCTTCACACCCAGCTCATCGGCTTTCGCTCGTTTGGCTGGGCCCATGTCGGCACCGGCGAGCACAAAGCTCGTTTTCTTACTGATCGATCCGCTCACCTTTCCGCCATTGCGCTCAATGGCCTCCTTTATCCCGTCGCGATCATACCCGACAAAGACGCCGCTGACCACGAAGGACAGGCCTTTGAGCTTGTCGCCCACGGGCTGTTGTTGTGAAGCATCCACTTCGAAACGCAGGCCCGCCGTAAGCAGCCTTCGCACCATGTTCCGGTTGCCTTCCACGGCGAAGAAGTCGAGGATACTCTGTGCGATAACCTCCCCTACTTCATCGATGCCAACAAGGTCGATCGCCGTCATTTCCTGGAGCCGATCGATCGAGAACACGGCGTGTGCGATCTTTTTGGCCACCGTTTCGCCCACATGGCGGACGCCCAAAGCAAAAAGCACCTGCTCGAATGGAATGCTCTTGCTAGCCGCGATCCCATCGATCACTTGGGATGCGCTTTTCTCGCCCCAGCCCTTGCCCAGCGCCAAAAGCTGGTCCTTGGTGAGGTCGTACAGATCGGCTACGTTACCGATCAGCCCAGCCTGAACCAACTCAGCTACGGTCTCGCCACCAAGACCGTCGATGGCCATCATTTTGCGACCTACAAAGTGTTCGATGCGCCCGGTGATCTGCGGCGGACAAGCATGCTCGTTCGGGCAGTAGTGCTGGGCCTCGCCTTCATAACGCACCAGTGAAGTGCCGCATTCGGGGCAAGTCTCGGGAAAAGCAACGGGGACCGCATCACCTGAACGTTGATCCAATTCAACACCCACGATCTTCGGAATGATCTCGCCACCCTTTTCCACTTTCACAAAGTCGCCCAAATGCAGGTCGAGCTTGGCGATCTGATCGGCATTGTGGAGGGACGCACGTTTGACAGTTGTGCCTGCGAGCAGCACGGGTTCCAGTTCGGCCACGGGGGTTATCGCTCCGGTGCGACCTACTTGGTAGCTCACCCCGTTCAATCTTGTCACGGCCTGTTCCGCTTGGAATTTGTAGGCAATGGCCCAACGAGGGCTTTTGGCCGTTAGCCCCAGCTCTTCCTGAGCATTGCGATCATCCACCTTGATCACAATGCCATCGATGTCCATTTCCAGTGCATGGCGGGCTGTATCCCAATGATCGATGAACGCCATGATGCCTTCCACGCTGTCAGCGCGATCGATGAAGCGACGATCCACGTCCGGGGTTTTGAACCCCCAACTGCGTGCGGCTTGTATGTTTTCGAAGTGACTGCGTGAAGGCAGGTTCTCTCCTTGCAAAGCGTAGATGAAATTATCCAGGCCACGCTTCGCAACATCCTTCGGATCTTGTTGCTTCAACGAGCCAGCCGCCGTATTGCGCGGATTGGCATAGAGTTCTTCGCCGTTCTTCGCACGTGCCGCGTTCAGCTTGTCGAACTGGGCGCGCATGAAGAGGATCTCACCGCGCGCTTCCAATTCTTTGGGAAAGTCGCCACACAATTTCAGGGGAATGGAACGCACCGTGCGCACATTGGCCGTGATGTCATCGCCCTTTTCGCCATCACCACGCGTAACGCCTCGAACGAGTTCGCCATTGCGGTAGCTCAGGCTGATGGCGACACCATCGTATTTCAATTCCATCACATACTGCGTGCGGCCCATTTCCTTCTCAACACGGGCTACGAACTCAGCGACTTCATCCCTGCTGTAACTGTTGCTCAACGAGAGCATCGGGTATCGGTGCGCGACCGTTTCGAACTGTTTGGTGATGGCGCCACCCACGCGCTGTGTGGGGCTGTTGGGTGAAGCGAATTCGGGCCATTCCTTCTCCAGTGCCTCCAGCTCCTTCAACCGGAAGTCAAACGCCTGATCGCTGATCACCGGCGCGGCCAG
>JANNYL010000435.1:0-1283 GCA_031410075.1 Flavobacteriales bacterium | reverse complement strand
ACTTGCTTCCCAACAAAAGCGGCCTTGGCGCCCCGCTAGGTTGCTTGGATAGTGCCCGTTACGGCATTGCCTGGGGAACATTAGGCGTGGCCATGGAGTGCTATGATACGGCGTTGCGTTATGCGAAACAGCGCATCCAGTTCGACAAGCCTATTGGTCAGTTCCAACTAACACAGAAGAAGCTTGCCGAAATGATCACGGAGATCACCAAAGCGCAATTGCTCACATGGCGTCTTGGTGTATTGCGCAATGAAGGTCGCGCTAGCACAGCGCAGATCAGCATGGCCAAACGCAACAACGTGGCTCTTGCGATGAGTGTGGCTCGTGAAGCACGCCAGATCCTGGGCGGTATGGGCATCACCAACGAATACCCCATTATGCGCCATATGATGAACCTCGAAAGCGTGGTTACCTACGAAGGCACGCACGATATCCACCTGCTGATCACCGGCATGGAGGTAACGGGGTTGGCGGCATTCAAATAAGGGGCTTTTCTTTAATGCTAGTGCATTACGGCAAGCGTAGAGCGTGCAAGGCTATTTCCATTTTTCATCACGACTGTATAAAAGCCCACTGGAAGTTCTGAATTATCGAGCACTATGGAGTATAGTATTGGGGTTTTTAGATCTTTAACCAATTGACCGGTCGAGGAGAACATGCGGATGTTTACCAAGCCGCCACCGAGGTGAGCGCTCGGTAACACTAGCGTTGTAGTACCATCGGCCGGGTTCGGCAAAAACTCCAGATGCTCGTCCATATCTTGCTCGGACGGCAAGCCCGTGGACACGCTCACGCAATGGTCGGGCACTAAGCCGTCGAGGGGCAGCCGACCGATCCACTCAAAAACGAGTCCGGGGAAAGTTGAGGTTAGATCCATGTACAAATCGCCTTGGAAGAAAGCGATAGGGCCGTTGTCGCCCCACATAGGCCCACCAATCGCGCAGAGTTCATGCCCGTCATACCGCAGCAAACCATAGTAGGTAGTGGGCGCATCGTTGAAATAGAATTGCCCGCTTATGTACAGCGCGCCTTGGTATACTTCCACATCGAACACTTGGCTGAAGAACGTTACTTGATCTGGAAAGAAGGGGTGCCAGGCTGCGCCATCATACAAGCTGACCATGGGCGAATAGTCCGTCGAATTAACTGTGAAATACCCGCCAGCATAGAGCGAATCGCCAAACCCGGCGATAGCGTTGATCCATCCACCAGGTGCCCATGTTGGATACCACTCGCCCTGACCATCGTACCCGATCACACTGCGTGCATTGTCGGTTAGGAAC
>JANNYL010000434.1:0-2932 GCA_031410075.1 Flavobacteriales bacterium | reverse complement strand
GGGACCTATGGAAGGAGCTAGGGCCTGTGCAGGAGTGAGAGGTGTAAAGTATACCTGCTAGAGCTGTTCGCTTATGTGGTCCATTGTTCCCTGGCGTGTCGAGCATCAGACTTCGCCACCCTACGCAAACATGCTTTAGCTGGCTACTTTCGCCTCGGACGTCGCAGTTCAAAGCGAAGGTGCCACCCAATGCCCGAACCCTTCGACGTACGCAACGAGCAGCGCGCTGCCTCCGACAAGGAGATGGAGCAGGTATTGCGTCCGCGCCGTTTTGAGGAATTCGCTGGGCAGAAGGCCGTAACGGACAACCTGAAAGTTTTTGTACAGGCCGCCAAACAACGCGGTGAGGCCTTGGATCATGTGCTCTTGCATGGCCCGCCGGGCTTGGGCAAAACCACACTCGCAGGCATCATTGCGCAGGAGATGGGTGTGAGTATGCGGGTAACGAGCGGACCGGTCCTGGACAAGCCAGCCGACCTCGCCGGGTTACTCACCAACCTGCAACCGAACGACCTGCTCTTTATCGACGAGATCCACCGACTTAGTCCGATCGTTGAGGAATACCTGTACAGTGCGATGGAAGATTACCGCATTGACCTGGTGATAGACGCCGGGCCGAACGCGCGTACCGTGCAGATCTCTTTGAACCCTTTCACATTGATCGGTGCTACTACACGAAGCGGACTTCTCACCGCGCCCTTGCGCGCTCGCTTCGGCATCAACAGCCGCTTGGACTATTACGACTCAACCACGCTGAAGGGAATTTTGCACCGCTCTTCCGGCTTGATGAAGGTGCCCATTGTGGATGATGCCGCCCATGAGATCGCACGTCGCAGCCGGGGCACACCGCGCATCGCGAACGCGTTGTTGCGACGCGTTCGCGACTTCGCGCAGATACAAGGCGACGGTGGTATCGATATGGCTATTGCCAAGCATGCGCTGCAAATGCTGAACGTTGATGCGCACGGTCTCGATGAAATGGACAACCGCATCTTGCAATGCATCATCGACAAGTTCGCAGGCGGGCCTGTGGGACTGAACACCGTGGCCACCGCAGTGGGTGAGGAGAGCGGCACGATCGAAGAAGTGTACGAGCCGTTCCTCATCATGGAAGGCTACCTGATGCGTACACCGCGCGGCAGGCAATGCACGGAGCGGGCATACAAACATTTGGGTAAGGTGCCGAGTGCGAAGCCGGGGGGGCTCTTTGAGTAAATCCCTATGGCAAGATTCTTTATCGGACCTGTCCGGTGTCACTATCCGCGCCGATAGAGAGCAACCGTGCCTTCAACTCGGCTTCGGTTACTTGCTCATAGTCCCGCTTGCGCACCACGTACCTGTTCGTCAAACGACGGTATTTCAAACTGAGGAGAGCCTTGTTCACCAGGAATATGCGACCATCTTGCCTGAAGATCCCCATGAACATCGCATCCATGCGCAGCGCACAAGGCTTGAAGCGGGCCTTGCGCGGCTTGAAGACCCGACCTTTCACCGCCATGTTCTCCGCTGGGGAAGCGAGGTAGCTGCGTTCGTAATCCATTTTGCGTGAGCGGATAACCAAGCCCTTTTCCCGCCGTCGCAGCTTCGCAATGGCGCCCGCGACCTGGCCGGCGATGGGTACCTTGTCAATGTTCACCGGTATAAGTCGAGGCATCCGGAAGGTGTATCCTGCAGCAGTGGTCAGGGGCTTGGCCGTCGGCAAGTGCTCCCAGAGTTCACCTTGGGCGGTGGAGCGCAAGGTGTAGAGTTCCATGGCAGTGTCCGGTTTTTCTGAAGGAACGAACACCTCGATCGCCTTCCCATCGCATGGCTGTACTTCCTGCCCGTTTACGGTGGCGCGGAGACGTAAAACACCACCGGAAGCAAGACACTGCCCGTCCGCGGTCTCGGTCGGCAAATCCTTCAGCATCATTTCTCCGATGCCGGGGATCTCATCCACCTCGAACCGAACTGTGCTCATATCCTCACAGAAGA
Source organism: Flavobacteriales bacterium (assembly GCA_031410075.1). Classification (GTDB taxonomy): domain Bacteria; phylum Bacteroidota; class Bacteroidia; order Flavobacteriales_F; family PHOS-HE28; genus PHOS-HE28. The sequence continues at coordinate 958 of JANNYL010000434.1, read as the reverse complement.
TGTCCTTGGGCATGCGCAGGCGTGTGCCGAGCGGACCCGTAATCACCGTGTCTCCTGCCGTGATTGATGGTTTGATCGTTCTGGGTGCTGGATCCCCGTCGATCGACCCTTGGTTCATCGTAGCATCTATAGCGTGCTGTCCGCTGTATGGGCGCAGGAAGATCGTGACGCGCCGATTGGCGGACAGTTCGATAACATCACGCTCGCTGTTCAAAGGCTGTGCTTCTCCCAACTGAGCGACACTGATGTTGTTCGCCAGAAGTCCGCGCTGGAGAAGACCCTCCATCACGCTCATGGATCGTGCTTTGGAAAGGCGCAAATTGCTGTCGACCGGACCGCGCGTATCGGTGTGACCGATGACTTCCACCTGCCCGATGTTCCCTTGATGGAAGGTAACGGCAATGCTATCCAACGTGTTCATCGCTTCCCTACCCAGGATCGCGCTACCACTGTTGAAATGGACCTGGAACGAGGGAGGATATTGAGCCATGGCCCCGCACGCTGAACCCAAGAGGATGACTGCGATCGCGTACTTCATGCTGGTGGAGTGGTTGCGCCGTGCTGTCAAAGAGAGTGCCAGCCACATTGCAGGCCAGATCATGCCGGGGCAGAGGCACGGTGTTCTGCCGTTGCAAGAAGCGATAGGCTTGCACGGATCTACCTTACCCACGTGACTACACCGCGCGAACGTTCCAATCTGCTGAAGGCCGAAGCCCATCGCTTCGGTTTCCTAGCCTGCGGTGTTGCTCGCGCGGAATTCCTGGAAGACGAAGCCCCTCGACTGGAGAAATGGCTGCGCGAAGACCGCCACGGACGCATGGGCTACATGGCGAACCACTTCGATCTGCGGTTGGACCCGCGCAAACTGGTGCCGGGCGCGAAGAGCGTGATCAGCCTCGCGTACAACTACTACACACCACCCCGGCAGGCGGACCCTGACGCGCCGAAATTGAGCACC
>JANNYL010000433.1:0-17225 GCA_031410075.1 Flavobacteriales bacterium | reverse complement strand
GTGCCGCGTTGAGCAAGGTCTGGTTCTGGTATTTTTCCAGCGCCAGGTGCCGGTTCGACAGCAGCACGATCAGATCGTCCTTTTGCCGCGGCAAACCGGCCATTGCCAGCAGGTTGGCGGTGATCATCCTGAACGTCGAGTCGCCTGGCGCCAGATCGGCGTGGTAGGGCTGCGTCATATACCGTTTCGCCATCCGTATAGAACAAGCCAATTCCAGAGGGGTCCGAAATACTCGTGCAGCCCTCGAAGGCATTGATGGCGCTACCGGTGAAGGCTGCTGGTGCGCCACCGCTGAAAGTGAGCCCAGCATTGCTGCCGAAATACCAATTGGTGTGTTGGTTCTGGGCAATGCATCCTGGCGAAACGCATATCGCCCATAGTGCAAGTAACGTCAGGTGTACAAGGCGCAACATGCTGCAAAGACAGAAAAATCCCGCAGAACGTTGCTCGCAGCACTAATTGAAGCCGAACACGACCGTTGTGAACTGCCTGGTTGTTGACCAGTGGTTGCGCCGTTTTCCGTAACGAACGGGTTCACCGGAACGAACTTCAAGAACACAGGGCTCAGGACCCCATGGATGGCTAGCAACAATGGGGCTTCAGACCTTCATTTCCGCTCGTTCTGCAATTCAAAAACGACCTCAACCGGTTCCCCGATCGTTGTAGAACATGTTATAGTGTGTACCATATCGCCATTCCTATCGCGAGAGAGCGCCGTAGAAACAATGGTCATTTGCCGATACTCGGGCACCACATAAGGGGAGGTGTGCATCAGGAAGCCTTTCGTAGATCGATCGGTCGAACTGTGCTCACTTCGCCATCGAGCACCATGAGGATCAGGTTCTCGCCATTCACATCCGTAAGCTGTACCTGGGTTATAGGGCCTTGCACCGGACCCGTCTTCAGGATATTGCCTTCAGGGTCGCAAATGTCGAACAAGGCTTCTTCAGACCCAGGCTCATAGTCGAACATCAGCAGTCGTTCGAGCTGGTCTATGCGAATATGAACCTTGTGAAGTGGAATTGGCGCCATATGTGATAGGTGTCGGTCTTTCAAACGTGAACGAGGTCGATTCGGTTTCACATGAATGATCGCGCCGCGCTTCTAGAAGTTTTGCAGGTCAACCGGTCTTATCACACCGAACCACTTGATCACGCGCTCACCAATGCCGGGTGCTTCGACGTGGCAGATATACGTTCCGCCCGCAATTGGTACCTGATGGAAGTTCTTCAGGTCCCAATCCAGGAATGAGAGGTCGTTGTCTTTGCGATACCGCCGCACCAACGTGCCGCCGACGTTGAAAATGCTGATGGTGCACTGCCGGGGAAGGTTGATGAATTTCACCCGATTGTCCAAACGACCTGTCTCATATCCGCTAAAGGCGTAATACGGATTGGGGACAATGGCGATCAGCTCCAACGCGCTTTCAGCAACGTCCAGTTGTGCTGTAAGGGTTGCATCTCCTCGCGTGCTGAACGCGTAGAGTGGTAGACCGCCGTTGCGCTGTGGGTTGATCGCAGGCTCGTATGCGGCAAAGGGTTGCACGTAGCGCTGATATGGCCTCCGCATGTTCAGGTCGATGCGCACTTCGGTTTCGAGCAGTGTGTGTTGTGGTACCAGCATGGCGCTACCGACCCAGGCGATAGACCTCCAAACTTTCACGTTCTGCGCTACAGAGGAAGTGCTCATTTTCTGCTTTATGAAAGCGGCTTCATCGTACTGCGGCATCGCATCGCTGCTGTTGTCCATGCGCCGGGCATTTCGGAACACATAGATCCAATGTTGGCCGCCCAATAGTCGTTCACCCAAATTCTCGGTAAGCCTGCTCGTAGGATCCCAGAGCATATTCCGGCCGCCTTCAGACTGGATGTAACTATCCTCACCAAAGCCGATGTTCAATCGTTCGCCGGTATTCATATCGATCGCGTAGCCTGGGAACCAACCTAGGCCGGTTCCTGAACCGTCCGGCAGGCCGTTCTTGTCCACACTTGCTCCTCCTCGCAATTGCAGTTTGCTTATGCCACCATCGGATAACAGCGGGTTGCCTTGCAGTTCGAAAACCGGCGCACGACTCCAGAGGTCTTTGTCGGGTGTCACTACCACTCGCACGCTTGGTACATCCCGCAGGTCAGTGTATGACAACAAACCTTTGTGCACGCTTTCCCGACCAGGTTGGAACTCTTCATAACCGCAGAGAACCCATGGCGCCCACGTACCTCCGAGCAGGCCCTCGAACCGTTCTTCGGGGTCCACCCCACCGCGATCATCGTTCGCAGAAGTGTCCGCACCAACGCCGAAGCTGGTGCCGCTCTTGATCCAATTGAAGGATGTTTCTCCATCCAAGTCCGGTATGCCACCGAGCCATGCCTTGCTTGGGTCGGCGAACTCCATCGTGGCTTCAATGGGCCATTGATCGAATCTTTTCTCGATTTCGGCATCCAGATCCAGCTGCACATTCACTGTATCCGTGTAAACCTGCTCGATATTTATGCCCAGGCCCCATGGCAGAATGAGCTGTTCGTTCTGCACTGTAATGCTCATTTCGCTCGTGACACTATCCCCGGTGGTGGTGTTGATCAGTGTCCAGTGGGCATCGCTCAAGTCGGCTGGGGAGGCGTCACGAAAGAAGAGTTCGAAGTCCGCCTGTGGCACGCGCAATGGATCCACTACGCGCACATCGATAGGTCCACGTCCAGCTTCGTACCGCAATTCGTCCACGCGCCATGGTGTGCCGTTCACGATAGTGGTAATTGTGGAAGCGGACAGGTCGATCGGTAACGCTCCTTGGCCTTGTCCTTCAAGTCGTGTGATCGCGAACGCATCGCCGAAACCGCATTGCAGCGTAGTGCCACCATTTTGAGGCGAAGTTGGATAGGGGATGCCCGAATAGCTGCGGATACTCCCGGTCATACCGCGGCGACTAGCCAGATAGGTTTTCGCTTGCCCAGTGCGCGTGAACGAATTATAGGGCTGGTAGTTGTTGTGGGCATAGGCGATCACCATGAAGTGATAGGTCTTGAAATTCACCAGCTTGGGGTCTCCTTGTGCAAATAGATCCAGCGTGATCCGAAAGGCGTGTTTAACGCCTTCATTCGCTCCATTCACCATTTCATAGGGCACGGGCACCCCGATCTGCGGGTCTACCACGTAGTTCAGGAGTTGGGAGACGTCATCCTTCAGATCGCATTGGGCCGCCAAACGGGCACGGCTGACATCTCCTAGCTCGCTTGCTTGTACGGTGGCATCCAGCACCTGGTAGAGTTGATAACCTTGAAAGCGATAGCGGTTGTCACCTGCAGAAGGCGGAATAGTGGGATCGGTTTGGCTGTACCCATCAAAGGCATTGTTGCTGAACGGGTCGTTCTCCACGTATAACAAAAGCTCCTGGTCCAGCTCACTTATGGAAACGTCCGGAGCCACGGGGCCATCGAGGATCCTGAAGCAGTTGTCGAAAAGCGCTTGTGCCTTGTCATCGGCCACCCGCACATCTTCAACACTGGCGTAAGGGCCGCCCCCGGAAGCACGCGCCCACACAACGCCTACGGTTATGTTGTTCCACGCACCGGGCTCGAGTGTGAAGGGCCCTGCACTTTGCAGGAAGCGGCGGTCGCCCGGCTGGTTGTTCGAAGCTTCTTCCGTCCATGAGCAGGGCGGAGTCACGCCTTCTGTAGCCCAGTTCAAAGGGTCACTATCACCGGGGAACATGTAGCGTGTGCGTACACCACCAACGTCATTCGGTGCGTAGCCCGTACCGCAAAAAGTCATGGGTGTATTATCCTTCCATACCGCACGCAGGTAGTTGTAGTAGTCCACTGTGTTCTGCGGATCTTCAGTCGCCCCGTTCTCTCCGATGTTGTGATACACGAAGGCACGCATCCCAAGGCGTTCGTTGTCCACGATGGTATCGCCATAGCCGATGCCGATGCCGGAGTACACGATGCCGGAATCAAGCAGCGCTGCTTGCAGATCATTGGTGAGCACGTTGGCCCGCCCATCCGTATCCACATACGGACCTTCGAAAAAGTCCACACCCAGGGCAGGCGGTTGAGCCCCATAACCTGGATTCCCTTGGAAGTCGTCGTCCTGGTTGTCACCGTTGTAGGCGTACCCCAAGCCGCGCTGCACATCGCACCCAACGTAGTCGTCATTGGCCCCGCCCAGGTCCACGTCCACCCATTGGCCGAAATAGGTGTTCTTGAGTGTCTGTGAACCTTGGTTGACCAGTGTGTAGTTGTAGAAGGTCATATTGTTCACCTCGTCGTTCGTACTGAAGGCGAAGGCCTGTGCACGGATCTCCATGCCGATCGGTTGTCCACCACTTTCGGTGTGCGCGTTGCCCTTGTCGTTGAAGACCCACCAGATATTCTCGTCGCCGAAAAGTGGCACAGCGCGGTTCCGATCCCGGCCCCGACAATCATCTTCCAACTGTCTTATTTCGAAATCGGGGTAATCCCCATCGGCGGGATCATAGCCGCCAACGTTGCCAGTAGGAGCATCATGATAGGGGGCCAAGTAGGGGTCTTGTCCCAATGATGGATCACCATGCGCTGGCCACGTGAGAAAGCTGGTAGGTGTGGTATATCCATCCGGGAATTCAGCGTTTATATCGCAGCCGGTCGGATCCAGTAGGCAGGCATAGTAGGCCGCATGCCGCACTGCATCTTGCTTTCGTGTTTTCCAGGTTCGGTCGTATTCGCGGCAAACCTCTTCGGTCGTGCTGGCATCGCTTCCAGGAGCGAACTGCTCAATAGGCCCCGGCCAGTAGTCGTTGCCTCGTGCACGGAATTGCACGGCGGCCACTTTCAATTGATTGTCCGCTGAAAGCCCGCCAAGCCACAGCGAGCCGGCGAAAATGGCATCAGGGCCAGTGCGGTCGGGTGTACGCGGGATCTCGTATGAGGGTCCTCCGAGCGCGCGATCCTGCCAGAGATTACCCCCCGTTTCTATCCGGGCGCGTACGTTGTTCAGGTCCAGTTCGCTGGAAGCGCTTGCCGGGGAGCAACCTGATGCTTTGGCCACTTTGGCCGTGTTCGACTGTTGAGCGCCCTTGTTTCGTGTTGGCCCTAGGGCAAGGGCATGTAGTGCAGCAGCGGTAGAAAAAAGAAGGAGAAATGTTCTGGTCTTCGTACAGGTTACGAAGACGGTCATGGTGGTGGGTTTATTAGTTCATTAGATCGGTTGAGGGGGATGTGATCAGCGGACGAAAAGTGATTGGCTCAGTTGCCCTGGTCGTTGAAGATCCAGATGCCGCAAGAAGTGTTGAATGTGTTCATGGCAACAAGGGTTTGTTTTGAATGCAACGCCAAACTACTTGCATGCGCTGGGTGCCAACCCTTGTGAACGAGCAACGGTGATGTGGAATAAGGGAACGGAAACCACAGGTTGTCATAACTCTTCGGGCACCCCTACTTTCGACCCGCATGGATACCCCACAATTGCGCGCACTGCTGGTGGACGATGAAGAGCTGGCGCGAGAGAACCTGCGCATGATGCTCGCCGACGGCTGTCCCGAGGTGAATGTTGTTGGTACGGCGGATGGACCGAACGTCGCCCACCGATCCATCAACGAACTGGATCCCGATCTGCTTTTTTTGGATATCCGTATGCCCAGTGGAACCGAAGGGTTGGACCTGCTGGAGGCCATGCCCGATGCACGTTTCATGGTGATCTTCGTTACCGCGTTCAAGGATTACGCCGTGCAAGCTTTCCACAGCAATGCGGTGGATTATGTCCTGAAGCCGATAGACCCGGATGAACTGCGCGCCGCGGTGGACAAGGCGTTGCGTCGATGGGAGTTGATGCGCAACACACACGCAGAGGGTCAGCGGTATCGAGATGATCTCAATGAAGCGGTTCGCACCATAAAACAACACGGTGCCTCACCGCGACTTGCCGTGGACCATGCAAAAGGATTCAAGCTGTTCGAGCCGCACACCATCATTCATTTGGAAGCCGATGGTAATTGTACACTGCTGCATTTCACCGATGGAAGCCGCTACCTCGATACCCGTACGTTGAAGGTGTATGAGGATATGTTGGATCCGCTACAGTTCTTGCGCGTGCATCGCTCGCACTTGATCAATGTGGAGCAATTGCGCGAGTATCTGCGCGACGATGGCCATTGGGCCGTGATGAAGGATGGAGCACGCGTGCCCATCGCGCGGGAACGCGTTCAGGCTTTCGTGGAGGCGATGAGAGGTTAACGATCCGCTATTCCATTTCAACGGCTCGCTCAGTGGATCGCTCGGTCAGTAAGATGATCCGCTTCACATGCGATCGTCCCTCTACATTACTCGCTCTAAACCCTTCACCATGGCATTGCGTGCGCTGATCGTTGATGATGAATCCGATGCCCGGGAAAACCTGCGCATCATGTTGGAGGACAACTGCCCCGAGGTGCAAGTGGTGGCGATGGCAGGCAGTGCCGAACAAGCCCGATCGATGATCGAGGAACACAAACCGCAAGTGCTTTTTCTCGACATCAAAATGCCGGGGGAGGATGGCTTCTCGTTGTTGCGCTCCGTTGCGCACCTCGAGCTTCCTGTGGTGTTCACAACAGCATACGACGAGTTCGCGCTGCAAGCGTTCAAGCAGAACGCGCTCGACTATTTGGAGAAACCCATCGATCCCGAGGAGTTGAAACGGGCGGTTCGGAAACTATCAAAGCTCACCAGCGATCCAGCTGCAGGGGCGCAACATGTGAGCGCGTTGGAAGCGTTGATGAACGACCCTGGTTCACCCTTGAGCACACGCGTAGCCGTTCCGAGTCGCGATGGCTTGGTACTGATCAAACACGAGGACATCATGTACCTTGAAGCGAGCGACAGTTATACCACGGTGTTCACGCGCGATGGCAAACGCACCATCAGCAGCAAGCACATCCGTGTGTTCGAGACCAACCTCGATCCCAAAAAATTCTTCCGTGTGCACAAGAGCTACATCATCAATTTGGAGCACCTCAAGGGCTTCAGTCGTGGCGAAGGCAACATGGCGGTGCTGGATAGTGGCTCGCTCATTCCTGTAAGTCGTAGGCGCTTGCCTGATTTCCTTTCCATGATCAATACGTTCTGATGCGTTCGTTCCGCGATCTGTGGTTCGCTCCATTGTTGTTCAGCGCTATTGCGCACGCGCAGCAATTCGGATTCACCCAATACACTCCCAAAGATGGTCTTGCACAGAGCCAGGTAAGAGCGATAGCGCAAGATGCGGAAGGCTACTTGTGGTTCGGAACGCTCGGTGGTGCCAGCCGGTTCGATGGGCACACGTTCACGAATTATGCGTTGCAAGAAGGCCTGCCGGATGCACAAGTGAACGCGGTATTCTGTGCCAAGGATGGAACGGTATGGCTGGGTGCAGGTGGATCGCTGGTCGCCTTTGAAGGAAAACGGTCGCGCACCATAACACTTCCATCGGCTGCACGCGAGGCGCGTATTCTTTCCTTGGCCGAATTGCCGAACGGTGATCTTCTTGTGGGCACGGATGGATCCGGATTGTTGCGATGCAGTGGCGACAGCATAGTGCCGCTCCCGGGATTCCCGTCCGATACGGCCAGCACTGTGCGGGCTCTATTGGTTCTTTCTTCCGGCGAAGTGATCGTTGGCACACGGGCAGGTGCCTACCGTTGGAACAACAACTCATGCTCGGTGATCGAGCTGGGTCCGGGTGTGGAGAGTATCAGTGCGTTGGCCCGCGACAAGGAAGGAACACTTTGGTTCGCCACGTTCAGGGACGGTCTGTACGGATCGAAGAGCGACGGGTCGTTGCTCGCGTTCGATGAAACGAACGGTTTGCTCCAGGACAACGTGCGCGCGCTATTGGTGGACGCGAAAGGAAAATTGTGGATAGGCACCAAGTTCGGCACGAACGTATTGGAGAAGGACAGATTGCGATCATTCACGGTACACCAAGGCATGCCGAACGACAATGTGTGGTGCCTGTTCGAAGATCGGGATGGGAGTGTTTGGATGGGAACCGATGGTGCTGGTGCGTTGCGATACGCCGGTGATCGATTTGTAACATGGACCGTGGCCAATGGCTTATGCAGTGACCTGGTAATGACCATGGCTGCCGATGCCCGCGGAGATCTTTGGTTGGGCACCTATGGAAATGGTATTTGCCGAATGGATGGCATGGCCTTGCTGAGCACATCCGAGGGCTTGCGGAACAACACGATCTGGTGCGCGTTGACAGCACCCGACAGCAGTCTCTGGTTCGGTACCACGAATGGTTTGGTGCATCTGCGCAATGGCGTTGTGATACCGCTGGACAGCACACGCAGCCTTAGCGAAACGCGTGTGCTCGCCTTGCATCGTGATACGGATGGAACATTGTGGTGTGGTACTCGGGAGGGCTTGGCCATAATTCCTCCCCAAGGCCCTGTGCAATTGCTCAACAAGGACGACAGAACCCTGTTGCGTTCGGTGCGTGCGATCGTGGAGAACGAGGATGCACACCTGCTGGCCACTGACCTGGGTGTTGTGCGCATGCGCAACGGTGTTACCGAGCAATGGTCTACCGCTCAGGGCTTGTGCGACAATACCATTCAATGCTTGCTGGTGGATGGAGCCAAGCGCACATGGATCGGAACAACCAATGGCTTGGCTTGTCACGATGGAAAGCGGCTGATCAACTTGCGGCTTGGAACAGACTTCGGATCCAACTATATCGACCTCTTGCTCGATGACGGAGCGGGCCTTATCTGGGCAGGCACGAACAATGGCTTGTTCCGTTTCGACCCGGACAGTCTGTTGCTCGATGCGGCCAATAAGGAACACTTCACCGCGGTGGACGGGATACGTGGAACAGAGTGCAACCTGAACGCGGGTTTTCGGGACGCACAAGGGCGCTTGTTCTTTGGCACCAACGCCGGTTTGGTTATGCACGACCCTGCCCGCGGTTCAGCTAGCGGCCCCTCACAAGGTCTTGTTGTGCGCCTTACGAACCTGCGTTCGTTCATGTTGACCACGGATTGGAGAGGCCAATGCGACAGCGTTGATACACGAACGGGGCTACCCGCTGGATTGGACCTGGTGTACCGGAAGAACCACCTCACCTTTGATTATACCGCTATCGCCTTGGCTGATGCGGATCGGGTACGGTTCCAGTATCGACTGCTCGGATTCGATCCCGATTGGCTGCCCCCCACCGACGCACGTTTCGCTAGTTATTCCAATCTGCCGCAAGGTGAATATGCATTCCAAGTGCGCGCCTCCCGGAACGGCCATGGTTGGGGTCCGGAAACCTCTTTCCCCTTCCATATTGCGCCTCCTTATTGGTTGCGCTGGTGGTTTTTCATGGGCTGCGCTCTTGGGATAGGATCGTTGGCTTTTGGGATCATGCGCTTCCGATCCACCCGCCGTGCGAGGCAGGAAAAAACCCGGCAGCTCATGTTGCGCTCACGCATGTTGCAGTTGGAGCAACAAGCCTTGAACGCCAATATGAACCGGCACTTCATTTTCAATGCGCTCAACAGTATCCAGTACTACATCAATCGACAGGATCGCCTGGCTGCGAACCGCTACCTCACCAGTTTCGCCAAGCTCATCCGCAAGAATCTGGACGCTAGCCGGAACGATACTACCACGCTTGCCGAAGAATTGGAGCGGCTGGACCTGTACTTGGTGTTGGAGCACATGCGTTTCAAGGATAAGTTCATGTACGAAGTGATGATCGACCAGGCCGTGGATACCCACCGGATCGAGTTGCCCGCCATGATGCTACAACCCTACGTGGAGAACAGCATTTGGCATGGCATCCTGCCAACGGAACGCCCTGGAACGGTCTCTATCAGGGTTTCGGCGGGTATTCCCGGGCATGTCAGGATCACCATAATGGACGATGGGATAGGGGTTGAAACCAGCCGAGAACTCAAGAACGGTAACGGTTCCGACCACATTTCGAGGGGTATTGAGATCACCAAGGGCCGCGCTGATGTGCTGCGGCGGCTGGGCTTATCGGACATACGGATAACAGGCCCTGAGCAACTGCACGATGCCTCTGGTCAACCATCCGGCACTTCGGTCACCATCGAACTCCCTTCCAAGGAAAGCGTATCAACAGGGCAATTAGATTTGCAAAAGGTCGAGGAGCAACATACATTTGAACGTCCATGAAAACCGCGCGCTTCATATCCGCCTTGTCGAGTACTCTTCTCGTCATGCTTATCATGGTGGTCGGTTCAGGTTGCAGCAAGAAGTGCGATGATCAGGCTCAACCTGCTGACAATACACAGAATGCCGGTGATTCACGCAGTTTCGGCGGTATTACCAATAATGCGGCTGATATTCGACCTTCTGGTGGAATAACGCGGGATGCTGAGTTCGGATCCAATGGCCCAAATGGACCAGACGATGATTCTATCAGCGATGATGGTGATGATGAGGCGGATGGTGAAGGAAGTAACAAGAAGGGTCACTAGGAAACCTGTCCAGATAACTTGATTGGAAGCCTTCGGTAGCCCCGAAGGCTTCTTCATTTCCAGGTACCTCGTTTCGTCTCCTGCCTTTCCTGTTTTCCAATCGCCCGTTCCCCGGTGAAGGGGTCTGTGGGTCGGCTTGACCGTCCTACTTTCTCATCCCCTAAGTTGCGCTGCCATGCCGAATGACCATTCTGATCACGTTCACCGCTTGGTGCGTTCCATGTCGCGCCAAGAGAAGCGGTATTTCAAACTCTACGCATCGCGACATGTAGTGAACGGGCAAACCACGCAAAGCGACCTGTTCGATGCGATCTCCGCAATGGATGTTTACGATGAACAAGCGCTGCATAGAAAATTCGCGGGCGCGGCGTTCCTCAATCGCTTCACTGTTACGAAGCATCGATTGTACGATAGCATCCTGGCAAGCCTTGAAGCCTTTCATGCGGCCAGTTCGGTGGATGCCCGTTTACGGCGCACCTTGCATCAAACCGAGATCCTTTATCAACGTGGATTGTACACCGATGCCGAAAGGATGCTCCGCAGCGTTCGCTTGTTGGCTGAACAGCACGGTAGGCATCCGGTTCTATTGGAAGTGATGGAGTGGGAGCGTCGATTGATGGAGCGCACCAACTACGAGCATGTACAAGAACACGAGTTGGAGAAAATGGCCCTGCGAAGCACCGAACTGCGTGAACAATTGCAAGAAGCAGAGCAGTTATGGCAGCTGAAGAGCCGCTCATTCATGTTGCTATACCGCGGTGGTAAAGCGCGCGATGTTGAACACGCCAGCGAGCTGGGCCAACTTTTGGCCGATCCTCTATTGCAAGACAATGCCGAACCGCGAACTCCCAAAGCGCGCTTCATGTACCACCATATCCGAAGTGCGGTGGCCTTCGCGTTGAACGACCTGTCCAGCTGCGAGCTTCACCTATCGCGCAACAGTGAGCTCCTCGAGAAGGAGCGCGACCATTTCAAGGACGAGCCGCATCTGAAACTCAGCGTTCTGAGCAATTTGGCCTATGTGCGCATGCGCCTGGGTCACTTTACAGAGGCTCTCGAAGGCTTGAAAGAGTTCAAACAACTACCGGCCATGTTGCCGAATGCACCAAGTGCGGACCTGGAAATGAAAGTTTTCGCAATGGGCGCAAGCTTGGAGCTGACGGTTCTATGTCGAATGGGAGAATTTGACCAGGCTGTTGAGAAACTTACCGCAGTGCATGAAGGCTGTCAACGCTATGATGAGGACCTGAGCGTTATTCGTAAAGCCAGCATTCGTTTCCAAGGGGCATGGGCCTGTTTCGGAGCTGGTAAATACGACATGGCTTCACGGTGGTGCCAGCTTCTGTTGAATGAACGCGGCATTGAACAGCATGTTGAGGTGCATGCGCTCGGCCGCTTGCTGGACTTGTTGATCCTGATGGAAACAGGCAAGGAAGACCTGTTGAAGTACGCCGTCCGCAATGTCGAGCGATTCCTTCGCGGACATGACCGCCATCACCGCTTCGAGCAGGCGATCATCCGCTATGTGAAAGCACGCATGACAGCCGTTGGTTCGATCCAGAAACAACGAGCGCATGAGGCCTTGGTCCTTGAATTGGCTCCTTTGGAAAATGATCCATTGGAGCACGCGGTCTTCGATCATTTTGACCCGCTGTGCTATTCTATCTCCAAAGCTCAAGAAAAGACCATGAGCGAGGTGGCAACCGAGCGCGCACGCGCCTTACGCACCATGGCGACCCAGCAGCCGAATTCGAAGCGAGAAGCTGCTTGATCCCCAGATGACGCAGGCGCATACATTTGCCCGCGATCATGAGTTCCCCCCACGACTATGTTCCCATAGCGATCCAGACCTTTCTTGCGCTGGGCTTCGTCTTCGGTGGCTTGGTATTCGCCGCCTGGCTGGGACCGAAAAGGACCGGTAAGGTCAAGAACGACAACTTCGAGTGCGGGATCGAGCAGTATGGGAACGCCCGCTCGCCCTTCAGTATCAAGTATTTCCTGATCGCCATCCTGTTCGTGCTCTTCGATGTGGAGATCATCTTTCTCTATCCTTGGGCGGTGAACTTCAAAGCGCTTGGTTTGTTCGGCTTCGTCGAGATGGTGCTTTTCATCTTCTTTGTTTTGGCCGGTTTCTTCTATGTGATCAAGAAAGGCGCGTTGAAATGGGAGTAATGTTGGCGCTGAAGTAGTCCTGCATTGTCATTGATAGCATGAGCAACGAGATCATCCCCCGCCCCGCCCTTGGCAAACCAACTGTTGTGCCAGCCCCACAGGGTTACTCTGGCGCAGGTTTCATGGCCACGAAACTCGAAGATGTGATCGGCATGGCCCGCAAGAACAGCATCTGGCCGCTGCCATTCGCCACCAGTTGCTGTGGGATCGAGTTCATGTCCACCATGGCCAGTAACTATGACTTGGCGCGCTTCGGCATGGAGCGCCTAAGCTTCAGCCCCCGCCAAAGTGACCTTTTGATGGTCATGGGTACCATTTCCAAGAAAATGGCTCCTGTATTGAAGGAAGTGTATACCCAAATGGCCGAACCCAAGTGGGTGCTTTCCGTTGGTGCGTGCGCCAGTAGTGGCGGCATTTTCGATACGTACAGCGTTTTGCAGGGAATAGATCGGGTGATACCGGTCGACGTTTACGTGCCGGGTTGTCCGCCGCGCCCTGAGCAGATCATCGACGGCATATTGAAGATTCAAGAACTGGTTGCCCAAGAAGGCTTCCGCCGACGATACAGCAAAGAATACGAGCACCTGCTCACGACTTACAAGATCGACTGACGCGTGCCTGCTCCTGCATTCGCCACCAGAACAGACCGCGATCAACTCGTGATCGACTCGCTGACCTCCTCGTTCGGGGAGAGCGTTGTTTCCTGCCAGCGCATCACGGATATGCTCGTGATCACGGTGAAGAAGCCAGTTATCCATGACGTATTGAAGCACTGCAAGGAGCAGCTGGACTTCAATTTTATGACCACCATGTGCGGCATGCACGATGCTGACCGTGATATGTTGGGTCTGGTGGTTCACCTGCAGAGCATGCGACAAGGCCACCGCATCCGCTTGAAAACAGAAACGCCGATGAAGGATCCGGTGTTCCCGACTTTCACGGATCTATGGCCTACGGCCAACTGGATGGAGCGCGAAGCGTTCGACTTCTTTGGCCTGCACTTCACGGGGCACCCGAATTTGAAACGTATCCTCAATATGGAGGACTTTCCGGCCTTCCCCTTGCGCAAGGACTATCCGCTGGAAGACCAGACCCGTGAGGACAAAGACGATAGCTACTTCGGCCGATGAGCAACCTGGTGAAACCTGATTACTGGAAGCACGACCTGGTGCCTGGGGGCGAGCATAAGGAGCTTAATACGCTGAACCTCGGCCCCACACACCCCGCTACGCACGGCATTTTCCAGAACGTGCTCACGCTTGATGGGGAAGTGATCCAAGGCACGGAACAGACCATCGGGTATATCCATCGGGCCTTCGAGAAATTGGCAGAACGCCGTCCGTTCTACCAGATCGCGACGATCACAGACCGTCTCAACTATTGCAGCTCGCCCATCAACAACATGGGTTGGCACATGACGGTGGAGAAGCTCTGTGGCATTGAATTGCCAAAGCGCGTGGAGTATATGCGCGTGATCGCCATGGAGCTGGCACGCATTGCCGATCACGTGGTTTGCAACAGTGTGATCGGTGTGGATACCGGTGCGCTCACGGGCTTCACCTACATCTACCAGCAGCGGGAGAAGATCTACGACATCTACGAGGAGATCTGTGGTGCACGCCTTACCACCAACATGGGCCGCATTGGTGGGTTCGAGCGCGATTTCAGCCCCAAATGCTGGGAACTGATACGCGCCTTCGTGAAGCAATTCCCCGCTGCGCTCCAAGAGTTCGACAATCTGCTTGTTCGCAACCGCATTTTCATGGACCGCACGATCAACTGCGGCTCGTTCCCCGCTGATCGTGCGTTGGCCTATGGTTTCACGGGCCCGAATCTGCGTGCCTGCGGTGTGGACTACGATGTGCGCGTGGCCGATCCGTACAGTGGTTACCAGGACTTCGACTTTATCATTCCCGTAGGCCAGAACGGGGATACCTATGATCGCTTCATGGTTCGTGATCAGGAGATGAAGGAGAGCATCAGCATCATCAAACAGGCGCTGGACAAGTTGGACAAGCTGAGCGATAAGAAGAGCTTCACGGCGGATGTTCCCGCTTGGGTATTGCCGCCGAAGGAGGAGGTGTACAACCAAATGGAAGCGCTGATCTGGCATTTCAAGATCGTCATGGGTGAGGCTGCTGTTCCGATCGGCGAAGTGTACCACTGTGTAGAAGGCGCCAACGGTGAGCTTGGCTTCTACCTCGTTAGTGATGGTGGCCGCACCCCGGCCCGTCTCCACTTCCGCAGGCCCTGCTTCATTTACTACCAAGCCTATCCCGAAATGATCAAGGGCACCATGTTGAGCGACGCGATCCTCACCATGAGCAGTATGAACGTGATCGCTGGAGAACTGGACGCGTGATGGCTACCCTGAAAGCAGTTACCACCACCGAAGGCACCCCGCCCTTCAGCTTCAGTGCTGAGGCATTGGCGGAATGCAAACGACTGATCGCGCGCTACCCGGCTGAGAAGAGCAAGAGCGCACTGCTACCCATTCTTCATCTCGCGCAAAGCGAGAACGAAGGTTGGCTCAGTGTGAACGCAATGGACGCTGTGGCGCAAGTACTCGGCATCCAGCACATAGAAGTGTACGAGGTGGCCAGCTTCTACAGCATGTACAACCTGCGTCCTGTAGGTCGTCATCATCTGGAAGTGTGTCGCACGACGCCATGCATGGTCCGCGGCAGCGACGACATCATCGCCTACTTGGAAAAGAAACTGAACATCCGCGTTGGGGAAACCACCAAGGATGGGATGTTCACGCTGAAAGGCGTAGAGTGCTTGGGCAGCTGCGGCACTGCTCCGATGCTTCAGTGCGGAGCGAAATACCATGAGAATTTGACGCCTGAAAAGGTGGACGCCCTGATCGACCAACTGCGGAACGAACCGCGCACCAATTACACGGATCTCTGATGGGCCGGAAACTGCTTTTGGAGCACGACAACAAGCCCGGGATACAGGGATTGGAAGGATATCGTGCGAACGGAGGTTATCGTAGCGTCGAGAAGGCATTGAAGACGATGAGTCCCGATGCGGTGCTCGAGGAAGTTAAGAAGAGCGGTCTGCGCGGTCGTGGTGGAGCTGGTTTTCCAACCGGATTGAAGTGGAGCTTTATGGCGAAGCCTCCTGGCGTGCCCCGCTACCTGGTGGTGAACGCTGACGAGAGCGAGCCCGGCACTTTCAAGGACCGTTATCTGATGGAGCGGATCCCGCATATTCTGATCGAGGGCATGATCACGTCGAGCTTTGCGCTCGGAGCGCATACCAGCTACATCTATATCCGGGGCGAGTATTTCTACATCTACCGCATTCTGGAGCGCGCGATCGAGGAGGCCCGTGCAGCGGGATGGCTCGGCAAGAACATTCTCGGCAGTGGCTTCGACCATGACATTCATGTGCAGGTCGGTGCGGGTGCCTATATCTGTGGTGAAGAGACCGCGCTTTTGGAAAGTCTGGAAGGCAAACGCGGCAATCCGCGCATTAAGCCGCCCTTCCCTGCGGTGAAAGGTCTTTACGACTGCCCTACCGTGGTGAACAATGTGGAAACCATCGCAGCGGTAGTGCCCATCATTAACGACGGTGGGGATGAGTATGCCAAGATCGGCGTGGGCAAGAGCACGGGTACGAAGCTCATCAGCGCAGGTGGCAACATCAAGAAGCCGGGTGTTTACGAGATCGAACTAGGCATCACCTGCGAGGAATTCCTGAACAGCGACGAATGGTGCGGCGGTGTTGAAGGTCGTGCGTTGAAGGCCGTTGTACCTGGCGGAAGCAGTGTGCCGATAATTCCAGCGGAACTGTATTTCAGAACGGCCAAGTTCGAGCCGCGCCTGATGACCTACGAAAGCTTGAGCGACGGCGGTTTTGCCACCGGTAGCATGCTCGGCTCCGGCGGTTTCTACGCTTATAACGATGCTCAGTGCATCGTTCGCAGCACGTGGAACCACGCACGCTTCTACGCCCATGAAAGCTGCGGCCAATGCAGTCCTTGCCGCGAAGGCACCGGCTGGATGGAGAAGATCCTCTACCGCCTCGAACACGGACAGGGCCGTATGGATGACATCGATCTGCTGTGGGACATCCAACGAAAGATCGAAGGAAATACCATCTGTCCGCTGGGTGATGCAGCTGCTTGGCCGGTGGCTTCGGCCATTCGCCATTTCCGCGACGAGTTCGAATACCACGCGACGCATCCGACCAAAGTGAAGGATCCGAAACACTTTGAGAAGGAACCGTTCAAGCGAATCCCCAAATTCGCGTCCGCTTAAGCCATGGCGAAAGTCACCATAGATAACATCGAGATCGAGGTTCCGGACGGCACCACGATCCTGCAAGCCGCCCGGATGATCGGCGAGCGCAGCAAGGCGGATGCCTACGTGGTACCCCCTGCGATGTGCTACCACAGCAAGCTGAAAACGAGCGGGGGCTATTGTCGTACCTGCATTGTGAAGGTGACCAAGGGTAGCGAGAAAGACCCGCGACCCATGCCCAAGCCGGTGGCCAGTTGCCGCACCAACGTAATGGATGGCATGGTGGTGGAGAACACCATCAACCCTGAGTTGATCGACGCACGCAATGGTGTAGTAGAGTTCCTGTTGATCAACCACCCGTTGGATTGCCCGATCTGCGATCAGGG
>JANNYL010000432.1:0-9406 GCA_031410075.1 Flavobacteriales bacterium | reverse complement strand
GTCTTGCCGTGCGCACTTTGATCAAGAACGGGAAGTTCCCTGAGGATATCTGGAAGGGCATCCTCTCACGCTACGACGAGATGAGCCAACAATACGGACAGGACGCAACGGACGTCGCCGTGCGCTCATCAGCCACCGCCGAAGACCTTCCCGATGCTTCGTTCGCAGGCCAACAGGAGACATACCTCAACGTTCGCGGGCATCAGGACCTGATCAGCGCCGTGCGGAACTGCTTCGCTTCGCTCTTCACCGATCGCGCCATCGTATACCGCGAGAGCCTCGGCTACGATCACTTCCAAGTGGGCCTCAGCGTGGGCATCCAGAAGATGGTGCGCTCCGACGTGGGCAGCAGCGGCGTGGCCTTTTCATTGGATACCGAATCCGGTTTCAAGGATGTCGTTCTGATCAACGGCAGCTACGGCCTGGGCGAAATGGTGGTGCAAGGTGCCGTGAGCCCCGATGAATTCCTGGTGTTCAAGCCCACACTCAGCGAGGGCTTCAGCAGCATCATCGAGAAGAAGCTCGGCAACAAGGACCGCAAAATGGTGTACGGTGGTGAACCCGGTAAGCCCACCTCCATCATCCCCATCGAACGCGCGCAACGCCACCGCTTCTGCATCAGCGATGATCAAGCGTTGGAGATCTCGCGCAGTGTGGTCGCCATCGAGAAATACTACAGCGACAAGAAAGGCCACTGGTGCCCCATGGACGTGGAGTGGGCCGTGGACGGACTGACCAAGCAGCTCTTCATCGTGCAAGCGCGGCCAGAGACCATCCACAGCCGCAAGGCCACGGACCGGGTGGTGGAGTACAAGATCAACCCCGGCTCGGGGGCCGGGGTTTCCAAGGTCATCACCACCGGCATCGCTATCGGCGACCGCATCGGCAGTGGCAAGGTCCGCATCCTCTACAGCCTCGACGGTCGCGGTGGTGATACCGACGGCAAGGATTTCCAAAAAGGCGATGTGCTCGTTACCGACATGACCGACCCCGATTGGGAGCCGATCATGAAGAAGGCCAGCGCCATCATCACCAACAAAGGCGGACGGACCTGCCACGCGGCGATCGTCGCGCGCGAAATGGGCGTGCCGGCCATCGTGGGTTGCGGCAATGCCACCGACCTGCTGGATACCGGCATGGAAGTAACCGCCAGCTGTTGCGAAGGCGACACCGGCATCATCTACAGCGGCATCATCCCCTTCCACAAGGAAGAGACGCTGCTCGCCGACATGCCCGAGACGAAGACGCCGATCATGCTCAATGTGGCATCACCGGACCTCGCCTTCAAGTTCGCGCACCTGCCGAACGCCGGTGTGGGACTGGCCCGCGAAGAGTTCATCATCAACAACTACATCCAAGCGCACCCGCTCGCGCTGCTCCAACACAAGGAGCTCGGCGACCACACCCTCAGCGGCAAGATCAGCTACCTGATCAACGGCTATGAGGAAGAGGAGACCTTCTTAGTGAAACGCCTCAGCTACGGCATCGCCAAGATCGCCGCGGCCTTCTACCCCAACAAGGTGATCGTGCGCTTCAGCGATTTCAAGAGCAACGAGTACAAGAACCTCTTGGGCGGCGAGCATTTCGAACCGCACGAGGAGAACCCGATGATCGGCTGGCGCGGTGCTTCCCGCTACTATAGCGAGGCCTACAAGGAAGCCTTCGGCCTGGAGTGCAAGGCCATCCGACGTGTGCGTGAAAAGATGGGCCTGAAGAACGTGGTCGTGATGATCCCCTTCTGCCGCACCGTAGAAGAACTGAAGAAAGTGAAAGCCGTGATGGAGGAATACGGTCTGATCCGCGGCAAGGAGGGCCTGGAGCTCTACCTCATGGCCGAAGTGCCCAGCAACATCATCCTCGCGGAAGAGTTCGCCAAGTACATCGACGGCTTCTCCATCGGCAGCAATGACCTCACCCAGCTAACGCTCGGTCTGGACCGTGACAGCGCGCTCGTCGCGCACATCTACGACGAGCGCAACGAAGCCGTGAAAGGCATGCTCCGTATGCTCATCACCAGCGCGAAGAAGACCAAGACCAAGGTGGGCATCTGCGGCCAAGGGCCTTCGGACTTCCCGGACTTTGCGCAGTTCCTGGTGGAACTCGGTATCGACTCTATTAGCGTAACGCCAGATTCGTTGTTGAAGACGAAGCGGGCGATCGCGGAGGTGGAGAAGAGTATGGCGGGGAAGAACGGGGTGAAGGCGGAGGCCTGATTGCGATGCGGAAGCTGCTGCCGATCCTCACTTTGGTATTGGCCTGTGGATGCCGCGAGAACAAGCCGTTCTATCTGATCCATGTGGGTGAGACCATGGACCTGTACCTAGGAACGAATAGTTGCTGCAAGCATTGTTGGCTGGACAATGCGCAGGTAGAGCATGTCCGTTTTATCGGCGAGGAAGTTATCGAGACCTCGGATCTCGCAGGAGGTTCCGGGCGAACGGCGTGGACATTCCAAGGCCTCAGTCCGGGTACTGATACTCTACGAATAGCATGGGTAACGGCCGGAATTCCTTGTGATGCTCAAGACGGCGTGCGAAATCAGATGAACACCTACATTGTGGAGGTGATTCAATAGCAGCGCTCCCCTACTCGCGCGAGCGCCATCGATCATGTGTCCAAACCTCGCAGCGGTATCTACCCTCACCCACCAGACCCGTCCACCAGCCGCACCAGGTCGATACGGCTGTGTACGCCGAACAACTTGAACAGCTTGCCGCGCACGCGGTGCAGGGTGGGCAGCGGCACGCGCATGAGCACCGCGATGTAGGTGTACGGCCAGTTCGCAGGGTGGCACATCAAGCGGATCAGCTCCAGGTCGCGCTCCTCCAGGCCCTTCAGGTCAGTGCGTTGCGCAGTGTTGGTGGCGGACCCAGTGTCCATGGTTTCCAGCAAGCGCTCGCAATCGCGCAGCAGTTCCCGGCAGCGGCGCATGGCTTGGGCCTTGGCTTCGGCCACCAGTTGGCCCTTTGTGCGGGCGTTGTCCTTCTCCTTGGCCATGGCGTTGTGTGTTGTGCGTTGAACCATCAAGGACGGTGGATTATTGTGCGGCGCGCGCACCGCCCGGGGAACGGCGCGCCCCGCACCACCGCTCACAACGGCTTGCTGGTGGCGATATCGCTCCAAGGTCCCACGCCGTCGGCGCCCACCGCGTTCACGCGGAAGCTGTAGGACTTGTGGCTGACGAGGCCCGTGGCGGTATGGAAGTTCTTGCCCGTCATCAACAGGGGCTTCCAACTGGCCTCCACCAGCGGATCGCCGTCGTTGATCTCCAGCTGGTAGATGCGGCGGTCCTTCACGCCTTTCCAGCGAACGTTCAGTTCACCGGGCAAGGTGGTGATGCGCACGCGCAAATTGCCCGGTGCGGGCAGTATGCCCGAAGGCACGGGCAGCTTGCGCGTGGTGAAGGCGGCGCTGGCGATCAGCTCGGGATCGCCGCCACTCACCGCCTGCACGTAACCTGCCAGTTGCTTGATCAGCTCCTTCAGGTCGCGCATACGCTCATTGCGCACCAGCGTGTCCTGCCGGCCGCCATTGTTGGTCACGGCGATCTCCGCCGTCTCCAGTGCGTTGCTTGCGGTGGTGATGACCGCCAGCGCCGGGGTGGGCGTAGGGTACGTGAGGTTGCCGGTGAGAGCCAGCACGTGTGCACGGCCCCGTTCCACCACCTCCATCGGCGTGAGACCATCGAGACCCAGTTTTACGGTGAAGTTCGTTGTCATCTGCGGGCGGCCGTGAATGTGATCGCGACCTGTTGATGGGAGAGCGCACGGCGCCGCCTTTTATTGAGCGCACGGGTGATCATTGGTGATCACGGTGATCATCAGTGATCAGGTCGGCCGCACGGCGGGGCGCTCACGCCATCGGTTGCGGCGCGAAGGCGAAAGACCTTGTGGCGAGGTCTATCGGGTACGCCACGCGGTCGATAGGGTACGCGACGCGGGCAATAGGGTACGTGACGAACGCTATACCCTGCGTCACACGCGCGAAAGGGTTCGCGGCATGGGCCGTAGGGCACGCCACGCGGGCGATGGCCCACGGAACATGGGCTGAAGGGTACAACGTGCAAGCAACCGGGTGCGTAGCGCGGGCGATGGACCAACTACCACGCACAACCGGGTGCGCAGCACACACCGAAGGGTAGCCGACATGGGCGAACGCCTACGTCGCATGGGCTTGTGGGTACGAGGCACACGCCAACGGGCAGGTGGCGCAGGCGAAAGAGTACGGGATACGGGCGATAGGCTACGCCACATATGCTTTACCATGCGCAGCACGAGCTATAGGGTGCTTGGCACAAGCGCAAGGGCGCGCAGCTTGGGCGATGGCACGGGAGCGGAACGGGCACGCATGAACCACCGACCTGCGCGGCCTTCAACGCAAACCTGTGCTCGAACTTGGTGTGTAAGTTTATTGGCAGAGTCGCAAGAGCGCACGCGCGACACGCGAGCGCTGGCCTATTCAATTACTCGAGCGTTTGCGGGGCGCGAAGACCTGTCAACGCGATAGCACGCGAGCAAGCAGGACGACACGCTCTTTTCACATAGCAATAGCTGTGAAAACTACCTGCGCTGCTGAATGGGGTGTGTCGTCCCTTTGATGCCCAACCAAAACATACTTCACATGAATGACGAAACACCTTTCGGACCGCTGGACGCCAAGGCAGTTGCACCCGACCGATGGAAATGGTACTACAACGCCATTGGCCAGCCGTTAGCGAACGGAGTGGGCAACTGGATCCTCTTCGAGGTGCATGCGACCAAAGGACAATGGGCGCTGCTGAGGGAAGCCTCGGCCCAGTTGAATAACCCGCAGCCACAGCCGCTTCACCAGGCGATGGGCAAATGCTGGGCACACCTGCCGAGCATGGGAGGCTGCTGGACCAAGGAGGGGTAGCACATACAACAGCTCTGAAGGAGGCCCTGCCGAAGTGGGGCTTTCTTCATTTGGACTAAGCGGTTGTCGTGGCACTCGGCGACTCGCAACAATGAATCACGCCACCATCCCCTTCAAGAACACCTCCACATACTCCTTCATCCGTTCCACGATGCGCTCCCCGATCTCCCGGGCCTTCAAAACGCTCGGGCGCGCTTCCAGACAACGGAACACATCATCCTTCAGTGGCTCCTGACCGCTGAAGATGTAGGATTCGATGAGGTTGGCGAATTGCTTCTGGTCGAGGTGCTCCTCTTCGCAGATACGCTGCAACGCCAGCACGCGCTGGTCCTCCCAGTACTTCTCGAACTCGTCCTGGACGGTGTCCGCGTCGGTGATCTTGGGCAGGTGCTCGGCGATGAACTTCTCGATCAGCTCGCGCTTGCTGCGTAGCTCCACGTCGCTGCTGAGCAGGGACATGATCTGCTTGCGCATGGCCTCGCCTTTCGTGGAATGCTCGTCGGCCTTCAGGCGCGCGAGCAGCTTCAGGATGTAGGCCACGTTGATCTCGTCGCGGTGGACGAGCACCACTTCGAAGTCGATGTCCTCCAGGATGCTGTGCTTCTCCTTGGCCTGTTGGCGCATTACGCTCTGGCGCAGGTCGAGGTATTTGCTCGTGTAGTCGCGGAACAATTCCTCGGTGATGGGCAGGTCGCGCCAATCGAACTCGGCGTAGGTCTTCAGGACGTTCAGCAGACGGATGAGCTCGCGAAATGCCGAGACGAAGGCCAGTTGCTGTTCCTCGTCCACGAGCGCATCCACGGAGCGCACGGTCGGCGCTACCTCCAGCAGCTTCTTGTAAGCTGCGATGAACTGCGTCACCAGCTTCTGGTATGGCGGGAGGAAGATCACCTCTTTCGCGTCCTTGTTGCTGAAGAGGGCGAGCGCATCGTCCGTGGCCTTCTTCAGGTTGCGGTAGGCTACGATGTTGCCCTGGCTCTTCTTCTCGTTCAGGATGCGGTTGGTGCGGCTGTACGCCTGGATCAGTCCGTGGTAGCGCAGGCGCTTGTCCACGTACAGGGTGTTCACCTTCTTGGCATCGAAACCGGTGAGCATCATGTTCACCACCAGCACCAGGTCGATGCGGTCGTGCACTGGATCTTCTCTCTTCTCTCGGTCGCGCAGCTTTTTGGTGATGCTCTGGAAATACTTCTCCATCCCCTTATCATCCTTGCTGCTGAAGGCCGTACCGAACTGGGCATTGTAGTCCTTGATGATGCGGTCCAGCGCATCGCGACTGTGTCCGCTACCATACGATGCGGGCGGGTCAACGGCCAGATTGTTGTCCTCCGGTAATGCGCCCACGGCCTCTTCATCCTCTTCGTTGGTACCGTAGCTGTAGATGGCCGCTATACGCAGGTCGTGCGCGCCGGACTCTTTGCGTTGGCGGAACAGCTCGTAATACTTCAGCAACGTGGGAATGCTGCTGATGGCGAAGAGCGCGCTGTACTCGCGGTTGTGCGTTTTGCGATCGTGGATGCTGATGATGTTGTCCACCACCTTGCCCAATCGCTTCTCATCATCGAAGACCTCGGCGCGGTCGATGTCCTCCACCTCGATGTCCAGTTCCACGCCGTCCTTCTTGGTATAGCGCCCCACGTACTCCACGCTGAAGCGCAATACGTTCTCGTCGCGGATGGCGTCCGTGATCACGTACTTGTGCAGGCACTCGCCGAAGAGCTGCTTGGTGGTGCGCTTGCCCAGTTCATTCTTGCTGGCGTTCTCGGCGAAAATGGGCGTACCCGTGAAGCCGAAGAGTTGCGCGTTGGTGAAGTAGTTGGTGATGTCGCCGTGCGTCTTGCCGAACTGGCTGCGGTGGCACTCATCGAAGATGAAGACCATGCGCGCGTCCTTCAGCGCTTCCACCTTCTTCTCGTGCCGCACCTTGCTGATGGCGATGTGCAGCTTCTGGATGGTGGTGACGATCAACGGCGTGTTGGGGTCGCTCAACTGCTCCACCAGGCCGCGCGTGTTCTCGGTGGCATCCACGCTGCCTTCCTTGTAATCGTTGAAGTCCTCCATGGTCTTGTAGTCGAGGTCCTTGCGGTCCACGACGAAGACAACCTTGGCCACCTCGGGCAGGCCCATGATCACCTGGCTGGCCTTGAAGCTCGTGAGCGTCTTGCCGCTGCCGGTGGTGTGCCAGATGTAGCCGTAGTTGTTCGTGCGCTCCTCTCCGGTGGCGGGTGTGTACTTCCGAACCTTGTCCACGATGGCCTCCACGGCGAACACTTGGTAGGGGCGCAACACCATCAACCGCTTGTCGCGGTCGTTCATCACCACGTAATGCCCAAGCATGCGGCCCAGGCGTGGTATGCTCAGCAGGTCGGTGGCGAAGTCCTTCAGTTCGCTGCGCCTGCGACTGTGCTCATCCGTCCAGTAGAAGGTCTGCGCGTAAGTGAGCGCCTCGGTGGGGTTGTTCACGTAGTACTTCGTGTTCACCCCGTTGCTGATGGCGAAGAGCTGCAGGTATTGGAACAGCCCGCCGTTGGCCCAGAAGCTGTGCTTCTTGTAGCGCAGCACCTGATTGAAGGCTTCCTTCAGTTCCAGCCCGCGCCGCTTCAGCTCCACCTGCACCACGGGCAGGCCGTTGCACAGGATGGTCACATCATACCGGTTGGTATAGCTGCCGATGTTGGTGACCTGCTGCGTTACCTGCCACTGGTTCGCCGCGGGGTTGCTGCCATCGAAGAAGCGTACGTAGGTCACGGTACCATCCTCGCGCTCCAGCGAATAGCGGTCGCGCAGGATCTTGCTGCGGTCGTAGAGTGTGCCCTTCTGCAGGTGGTTCAGGATACGGGTCATATCCCGCTCCGTGAACGTGGTGCTGTTGAAGGCCTCCAGCTGGGCTTGCAAATTGGCCAGCAGGGTCTCGTCGTCTTTGATGACCACATGCCCATAGCCTATGCCGCGCAACTGGCTTACCAGCTCGGCTTCGAGGAGGGCTTCGGGTTGGGTGGTCATAAGTCGGCCATCAGTTCGGCCTCCTTGCCTTCGGGATAGAGGCTTGGCAAGATGTAAGGCGAGATGTGCAGCGGATAGCGGGGTTCGAACACCATGGTAATGCCTTCTTTGCGAGCGGTCATCAGCTCCAGCCCGATCAATTCATCCGTGATCTTCTTCAGCGTCTTCTCCGACGTACCGGTAATGCGTTCGGCATCGGGCCGGGTGAGCTTGCCGCGCAGGAAAAGTTCCTTCAGGATGTAGGCGGCCTCGGGCTTCATGCGCCCAACAGCCGCCATGCGGTGTACATAGGCATCCAGCCTGCGCTCCATCGCAACCAGCCCAAGAGATTCGTGCATGAAGGTCACTTGGTCGATCGCCGTGCTGAGGAAGTAGCGGCAGAAGTCCACCAGACCTTGCAGGCTCAAATTCCCACGTCCATCGAGGTCTCCGCGCCGAGGGCTGTCCGCGTTCGCGAGGTGTGCGTAGTACGTGTCATGGCTCCGGGCCAGGCCGCGCGCAATGGACCAGATGCCGCCTGCATCCAGTTCCTCGGCCATGAAACACGCATCGGAGCAGAGGCGCATCACGCGGCCATTGCCGTCAAGGAAGGGATGGATCCAGGCCAAGCGGTGGTGCGCGGCAGCTATGGCGATCACGCGACGGGTGCGCGATGCGTTCAGCCTGCTCCGGTGATCGTATACTTCGGCGAAGCGAGCCATGAACAAGGGTATGCTCGCGCTGGCCGGTGCAACGTGCCGGGCAACCTCCACTTCCTCCGTGCGAAATTCACCCGGCACCACCGCGCGCGTGCCTCCTTCTTTGGTGGTTACCGTCAGAAAGCTTTCCGGCAGATGATCATAGAACGCCTTGTGCAGCCCCTTGATGAAGGCCGTGCTCGATGGGTCCAGGTGATCACCCGATAGCTCGCCGCGCCGAAGGGCCACGCTCACGTTGATGTGCGCCACCGCTTCCTTTTGCAGGTCGCGCTTCTTCTTGTCCTGCGAGTAGTCGTTGCGGAGCGCCCGGTCGATGTCGAGTGGGTGCGTGTCGTGCCCTTCGATCCGGTTGCTGTAGTAGCTGTTCATGGGCCGCACCAGCTCCGCTATGGCCAGCCGGGTACGGGGGTGCAGTGCGGCTGAAAGCTTTGCCGACTCCGCGATCAAGGTGGTGGCCAGTTCCTCCAGCGCCCCGTTTGGATCCTCCGGATGCAGGGGCTCCATGGCAGAGGGGTTGGTATAGAAGGATTCAGAGGTGGTCATCGGTACAGGCTTGTGTTCCGGTCGTTATTCCGGTGGCTAAGTTACTGCTGTATAACTATTTACACCGCTATGGGTCATCCACTTTCCGGTGGTTGCTCCTGCCTTTACGAGATTCCGGGTCAAGCCCGGAATGACAATGCGGGGCTCACACGAACATCTGCGAACAACCCCTTCTTCCACTTTTGCGCCGCCGCCACCGCCTGCGCCACGCCCGCCACCTTCGCATCCAAGGCCATCAGGAAGCCCGCGATACGGGACTGCTCTTCGAG
>JANNYL010000431.1:0-1831 GCA_031410075.1 Flavobacteriales bacterium | reverse complement strand
ATCGTCATGAGTGGTTTGTTGAAGAACGAACGGAAATCCAGTGTTGCGGTCGTTCATCGGTGGATAGAGTGGGGTTCGTCGAAAACTCCGAACCGTTGTTGCTCAAGGGAGGTTGAAGGTGCCAAATCCAAGGAACGCATGCGGCACTCGAACTCCTTTTCCGAATTGGTCATCTGCTCGAGCATTATGCTTGGCTTCGCATTCGCCGGTCAGCGTGCGCATGCCACCACATACTACGTGTCATCGACGGGGAACGATAGCAATAATGGGACTTCGCAAGCCACCGCATGGCAAACCATCGACCGTGTGAACCAGATCACCTACCAGATCCAACCCGGTGACCAGATACTGTTCCAACGCGGGGGGCACTTCCGTGGGGAGATCATTTGGGGTACTTCCGGCTCTGCTGCTTCCCCCATCGTCATCGGCGCTTATGGCTCAGGTGCTGCGCCCATCATCGACGGATCAAAAGTGATCACGGGTTGGACCCAGCACAGCGGCAACGTGTGGAAGGCCTATGTCGGTCAACAGGTGGACCAAGTATTCATCGGGCCGGATCGTTTGGTGATATCCCGCACGCCCAATAGCGGTTGGTTCCGGAACGACCAGGGCAGTGGCAACAGCCTCCACAGCGAGGACCTCACTCAGCCCAATGGCTTCTGGAACGGCACGCGGTGCGTTCTCCGTTGCACAGCGAGCAGCATCGATACATTGCGCGTGACCGGTTACAACAACGGCACGCTCACCTTCGCCTCCAACCCGGTGAACGGGAACATCGCGGGTGACGATTGGGGCTTTTTCCTGGAGAACCGACTGGACCTGCTGGACGCTCCGGGCGAATGGTTCTACAATGCAGCGAACGGGCAACTCTACCTGCAAGCACCGGGCAATGTTGATCCCAATGGACTTTCGGTGCAGGCTTCGGTGTACTACACGGGCATCATCTGTTATCCGGGTCGCGACTACCTGAGCGTTCAAGGTCTCGCGTTCACGAAGCAGCGGAACGCCGGCGTTCGGATCGATGATGCGCACTACGTCACCATCAATGATTGCGAATTCTCGAAGTCGTTCCATGGTATCCGCACCTACGGTCATCACAACACCTTCACGAACAACTTCATCCATCACACGACGGCGACGGGTGCCTTGATCATCGATCATAACACCTTGTTCCAGGGGAACACGTTAGAGGATGTCGCGCTCATCCCCGGTGCGGGGGAGACCGGGTGGGGCTATTTCGGTGTGCGTGCCATCGGGCAGGACATCACCATCCGTGAGAACCATTTCGATCGCATTGGCTACACCGCCATCGAATGCGGACAGAACCAGTTGGTGGAGAAGAACATCATCAAACATCACTTGGCCACACTGAACGACGGTGCGGCCATCGCGTTCGACCATACGGACGGGCTCACTATACAGGACAACTTGATCCACGACGCTATTTGCGGGCTCGATGGCAGCAGTACCGTGATGCCGCACTACCAGCGTCTCGGTCTGGGTATCTACTTCGGCAATACGAGCAACATGAACGTCAGCGTATTGCGCAATACCATCGCCAACCTCACGGGCGTTGGCATCAACGTGGACCACAACATGAACGCGGTTGGCTATCAGATCAAGAACAACACCATCTTCAACTGCGCCATGGGTATGTCCATCAGCGACTACAGCAACAACAACGGCCCAAGCGCTGTCGCTCCCTACTTCGTACCGAACTACAACGACGTGTACCAAGGCAACATCATCTACGGCGTCACCAAGGACCAGATCGCCATCCGGTTCTTCAATTGCCACAGCGCCCAGTACACGGACTTCGGTACGTTCATGG
>JANNYL010000430.1:0-8443 GCA_031410075.1 Flavobacteriales bacterium | reverse complement strand
AAATTTCAGCTCTTCAACCTGATTGCAAGAGTGAAATTGCTGGACTTTGGAACGCTCATCGCTTCGCTGGTCGTGGAATTCCGTTGCTTCTGATCTCAGCAGGTGTGGCCCTTTCGAGTCAACTAGGAGCTCCTTCTTTGGTTTGTGTAGCAGCGAATTACATGGTCCCCAATACGACCAAGGTTGGGTTCGAGAATATCAAGACAATTGGTGAGAAAGGAGTTTTTCGGTACCCGATCGAATCAATAAGTTCAACCGCAATGGTTGTTCGTGACTTGTTGACTTTAGAGAACGCCAACGGAACTGAACGTCATAGAATATTAAGCCTTCGGTTGCGACCGAAGCAGGTGCGATACGAGCGTCAAAAGGATAAGGAACTCCTTGTCTATTACGAACTTAATCTACAAGGCATCGATCTTGGGCTGTCTGCTGCGGCAACTTCAGTTAACAAGGCAGCCTGACCCCAGGTAACGTAGTTGCCAATGGTGCGTAGAAACGCGCCATGATCAGACTTACTTCTATCTGTCCATTGCTGCTAAGTATCGCTGCGATAAATAGCGCTTTGGCCGGCACCGTAGTGTTGAGCACCGATGGCATTATGGGGCCGATTGGCCGATCACTAAGTCACTTCGTTGACACGACAGGCTCAATGAGTTTTGAGCAAGTCATGCGATCGGGGGATTTCCGAACATGCGACCAAGCCATCCCGAGATATCCCGTGAGCAAGAGCACTCATTGGTTGAGTTTCTTGGTGGAAAACAAAACGAACGAGCCAGCGCTGTCCGTTTCGGTGCCGTACGCAGCATTGGACATGATCAATGTCTACTTGTTCAGCGACCAACGAGAGCACTTGATAGGTTGTTCTGGATTAAGAGTTCAGCACGATAATGGCGAACGGAAGATCAACGAATACTCGTTCGATCTTCCATTGCCTCCAGGTAGCAAAGGAGTCGTTTTTCTCCAATTGGCCAGCTTCAAGCCGATCCACGTTCCAGTAATGTTGGCCACGAAGGCAGCCCTGATAGAGGCCCGAGCAGGGCGATCAATTGCACTAGGAGCCTACTTGGGCATTATGCTAGTACTAGCTCTTTACAATTTGTTCATCTACCTGTCCACGAAAGACCGGAACTACTCATACTACGTCTTGTCAATACTGGCCGTTTGCGCTGCTCAACTTTCACTTCAAGGTACCGGGCCATTTGACGAGTATTTCCGAAGCGAATGGATAACTCCCCGTTCAAGCTTGCTTTTCTCTCTTGTAGCAATACCGCTTGGGTTGGAGTTCGCACGGAAATTCATCAACACTCGCGCATTCACACCGGTCTTACACCGACTAACGCCAATTCTGTACGGACTGATTGCGGTTATTGGCATACTTTTCATGATAGGCGATCCTTGGCTAGGCTATGAGCTTGGCCAAACCATTTCAGGCATCTCTGCACTCTTCTTGCTCACGATGATCATCGTCTCCGTTAGGAAAGGTTCAAGGCAGGCACGCTTTTTCCTGCTTGCTTGGACCGGATTTCTGGTGGGTGTGGTTCTTTTCGTCCTTAAGGATGAAGGAGTGCTACCCTACAACAATCTCACGGTTTACGCCATGCCTGTTGGTTCCGTGATCGAAGGCGTTCTCCTCTCATTCGGTCTTGCAGACCGTATAAACATCCTGCGCAAAGAGAAAGAACGCTCACAAGCCGAAGCCTTGGCGAGCTCAATGGAAAACGAACGCATGGTTCGAGACCAGAACGTGACACTCGAACACATGGTCACCGAACGTACCCACCAATTGCAGGACAGCTTGACGTATCTGAAGCAGACGCAGAGCCAACTGGTTGAAGCGGAGAAGATGTCGTCGCTCGGTCAACTGACAGCTGGCATTGCGCATGAGATCAATAACCCGATCAATTTCATCAAGAGCAACATACCGCCACTCAAGCGGGACTTGGCAGATGTAATGGAAGTGCTCGCAGCTTATCGAGCTGGAGGGGCGCCACGCACGGTGGCCGAACTGGAAGAGCGCCTTGGGCTTGATGTGACGATCATCGAAGTAGGAAAGATCCTGCAGAGCATGGAGGTGGGCGCCAATCGAACAGCTGAGATCGTAAGTGGCTTGCGCACGTTCAGCCGATTGGATGAAGGCGATATGAAGTACACGGACATCAACGACGGCATACGCAGCACATTGGACCTGCTCACGCTCCAACTGAAGGACCGGATCAACGTGGAACTCGATATGCGCGCCAATGAATCCGTAGAGTGCTTACCTGGCAAAATGAACCAGGTGTTCATGAACCTGTTGAGCAACGCCATTCACGCTGTAAACGAAAGGCACGGAGACAAGGGAGGGCGTATTTCCGTAGTTACCGAGCAACTGAATGACCATTTGATCGTGACTATAACGGATAATGGCATCGGCATGAACGAAGCCACACGAGCACGTGTTTTCGAACCCTTCTTCACCACGAAAGCCGTGGGCGATGGAACTGGTTTGGGACTTTCGATCGTGCATAGCATCATCGAAAAGCACAACGGCCGCATCGAGGTGGATAGCATTCAAGGTCAAGGCACTGAATTCCGGGTGATCCTGCCCAACAGCCAGCCACAGCAACTAGCCCTCCGCGCATGATGCCAATTCCAGAACCCATAAAAGTCCTTTATGTGGACGATGAGGAAGGCAATTTGACCGCCTTTCGAGCGAATTTCCGTCGCGAGTTCGAAATACGCGTTTCCACGAGCGCCGCTGAAGGGCTTGCAATGCTCGAACAGGAGCCTGCTCATATAGTGATAAGCGATCAGCGTATGCCTCACATGAGCGGAGCGCAATTCCTGGCCGTTGTTCGCGAACGATGGCCGCGCAGTATTCGGATCATGCTCACCGGATATTCAGATATTGAAGCGGTGATCGATGCGGTGAACAAAGGCGGTATACATGCATACATCACCAAACCATGGGATCCGCTCGACTTGAAACTGCGCTTGGAGCAAGCCTATGAAATGCACTCTTTGCGGGCCGAGCGCGAGCGAATGTTCCAACGGTACCGCCAGCTGTTCGACAATAGCGGGGATCCCATTGTGATCGTTGATAGTCACGGTCGCTTCCACGAGGCCAATTCGGCGGCGGAGAAACTCATTGGCCACTCGCGTGCGGAACTTCTATCAGACAAACTCACACGATTTATCGAACGACCGGAAAGCTTGGTGAGAGCCATGCTCCACGCAAGGAGTGGCACGGCTTTCAAAAACGTCGAGATCACCATACGGAATTCACACGACAGAGTGTTGGATTGCCTGATGACAGCGACCTATCTCGGGAGAGGTGAAGACGGTTCGGCTATGTTCCAGGCCTTGATCAAGGACATCACTGACCGCAAGCAGGAGGAGCTCCGGTTGAAAAAGGTGAACAGTGAACTTGACCAACGAGTTGCCGTGCGAACGAAACAGCTACGTGAAGCGCTCGACGACCTCGGCGCCTTTTCATATTCGGTAGCACACGATCTGCGTTCGCCGTTGAAGAGTATAAGTTCACTCTCGGACCATTTGGGGGAGCTTGCGGTAGTGCGTAACGACAATGAAATGAACGAACTGAGTGGCAGGATCCATCAGGGAGCTTCACGACTGGTCGCATTGGTGGATGACCTATTGAGCTTCTCCCGAACGGATAAGCAGGACATTCGGATCACCACATTCGACCTACGCGAAGCCGCATTGAATTGCCTATCGCTCCTCGATACTTCGGAACGCCGGCTGGAGATCACCTTGCCACAGCCTGGCGAGGCCATTGTTCAGGCCGATGCCTCCATGTTCCGAGTGGTACTGACCAACCTGATCTCCAACGCGCTGAAATTCACGCGCACCAAGGATCCGGGCCGAATTGCGATCAACGGTACCCGTGAGGGCGAAGACGTGGTGATCTCTGTTCGCGACAATGGTGTTGGGTTCGATCCCGAGAAAGCAGCGCAACTCTTCGGCGTTTTCAAACGACTGCACAGGGCAGAGCAATTCGAAGGCACTGGTATTGGCTTGGCCATTGTGCAACGCGTGGTTCAGAAACACGGCGGATCGTGTTGGGCTGAAGGTTCGGTGGACCAAGGAGCAACATTCTACTTGCGAATACCATTTGCAGCCAAGGAGTTATCACTGGGTATGGCAAGCTGATCGACCAAACCTTTTGCGCAACAATTGCGTAACACCCGCACAGATCCCGAAAGAACGTGATCCATTCTATCTCTTCAACATGAAGAACCGTATACTCTCTCTCTCTTCTCTGGTGTTCATCGCCAGTGCTACCATGGCCCAAGGCAAATTGGTGGACAGTCGCGATCAGGCTGAGGGCTGGTACTTGCCCGTGGTTTGCGATATCACCGCCAATGGAGGAAAGACGAACAACGTTACCGTGACCCTTTATAAAGACAACGAACAGGTAACGGAACTAGCCCCGGACAAGCACAGATCCTCGTTCCAGTTGGATCTGGACATCAACAATCAATACACCATCCGGGTGCAGAAGGAAGGGTACCGCGAAAAGCTGATCTATGTGGACACCAACTTACCGGAGAATCAGGTCGAGTACAAGCAATACGTCTGCCACCTGAATTTGGAACCGTTGGACAAATTCACGCATGCTGATCAGTTCTACTTGGACTTTCCAAGTTCGATCGTGCGTTGGAACGACGATCTGCATGCCTTCGTACATAACGACGAATACCTCTCAAATATCCAGTTGAAGGTAGCCTTGCTTGGCGCACAACTGGATTGAAAATACCCCGCCCGACCGGCAACAACGAAACCGACCGGGGGCTTAGGCAAAGCGATCATCCAGCGATGATCGCTTTGTTCGTTCAATGCTGGTCGTAATCGATCACCACACGCTCGCTTCGTGGGTGGGTCTGGCAGGTAAGCACATAGCCATCGGCCACTTCTTCATCCGTAAGCGCATAGTTCATCGCCATTTCCACCTGCCCTTCGAGTACGCGGGCTTTGCACGTGCAACAGACCGCTCCTTTGCAGGCGTATGGCACATCCAGTCCAGCGTCGATCGCAACGTCCAGCACAGCATCACCTTTGGGGCTCATGGTCAATTCATGTTCTCCACCATCCAATATCACCTTCACTCGGCTCGTTCCTTTCGCGTTCGGTGATGTCGCATGAGCGACTTCTTTCTTCCCTTCGGTGCTAACGGGGGTGTTGAACAATTCCACGTGTATCTGCTTCTTCGGCACACCGCCCTTCTCCAACGCCTCGCTTACGTTCACCATCATCTGCTCCGGGCCGCAGATAAAAAACTCCTTGTGCATGGCATCCGTTAAGAACCGTCCTATCAGTTGCTGTGCTTTTTCGTTCGTGATACGACCGTTGAAAAGCTGATCCTCATCAACGCCTTTGCTCAGGATGTGGTGAACATCCAAACGGCCCGGGTAGTGTTCCTTCAGCTCGGCCAGGCGATCTCGGAAAATGATCCGGGCGGATTCCGTATTGCCGAAAAAGAGCGTGAACCGGCTCTTCGGTTCCACGCGCAAAGCGGTAACCAGAATACTCAGGATCGGCGTAATACCGCTTCCCGCAGCGAAAGCCACGTAATGGTGCGCTTGCGAATGATCAAGAGCTGTATGGAAATTACCCATCGGTGTCATCACCTCCAACTTCATTCCGGGCTTGAGCTTCTCAACGAGCTGGGTACTCGCACGCCCACCGGATACTTTCTTCACCGCAATACGTACGAGATCCTCTTCCAGCGGGCTGCTACAGATGCTGTAACTCCGGCGCAGTTCTTCATTGTTCACCGAAAGCTTCAACGTAAGGTATTGGCCATGGATGAATTTGAAATCCGCTCTCAGTTCAGCGGGGATCTTCAATCCGACCACGATGCAATCAGCCGTCTCCTGGTGAACATCTGAAACTTCGAGCGAGTGGAATCGGGCCATGCGTGCAGGTGCTAAGGTCATAGAGGCGGCGAAAATAGGCGGGGTTGCCCTCTGAAAAGAAGTATGAACTCTCCGGGCTGGTTCTTTGTTCACTACCTGATGAATATCAACGAAAGACCGACCGCCTACCCTATTTTCGCCAACATCAAAACCGTTGCGATGGAGGATCTGAAGCTGGATGAACTATTTCAGGCCAAAGTGGATGCTGAACTGAAGATCGAACCCAAGGATTGGATGCCGGAGAAATACCGGAAAACCCTGATCCGCCAGATCAGCCAGCACGCGCATAGCGAAGTGATTGGCATGCTGCCCGAGGGAAATTGGATCACGCGCGCTCCTAGTTTGCGTCGCAAAGCCATTCTGCTGGCCAAGGTGCAGGATGAAGCTGGTCATGGACTTTACCTCTACAGCGCTTGTGAAACGCTTGGTGCCACACGCGAAAAAACTTTGGAGGACCTGAACAGCGGCAAGGCCAAGTACAGCAGTATCTTCAATTATCCAACACTTACATGGGCTGATATTGGGGCCGTCGGCTGGCTAGTGGATGGCGCGGCCATCATGAACCAGGTCATGCTCTGCCGAACAAGCTACGGACCATACGCCCGGGCCATGGTGCGTATCTGCAAGGAAGAGAGTTTCCATCAGCGGCAGGGCTACGAGATCATGAGCGTATTGGCGAAAGGAACCCTGGAGCAAAAAGAGATGGCACAAGACTCGCTGAACCGCTGGTGGTGGCCGAGTCTGATGATGTTCGGCCCGAGTGATGCCAACAGTACCAACAGTGCTGACAGCATGAAGTGGAAGATCAAACGCCAGAGCAATGACGAGTTGCGGCAGACCTTCATCGACCGCACGGTTCAACAAGCGGAGATACTCGGACTTACGATCCCGGATGCGAAGCTGAAGTGGAACGAGGCCACCAAGCATTACGAATGGGGCGACATCGACTGGGCCGAATTCAACAATGTGGTGGCAGGGAACGGACCGTGCAACAAAGAGCGTTTGGTTGCCCGCAACAAAGCACACGACGAAGGTGCCTGGGTTCGTGAAGCGGCCATGGCATACGCTGGCAAGCAGGCGAAGAGAAAAGCAGCATGAAATTGATGGCCGATCCGCGATGAGCAACACGAACGAGAACAACTGGCCTCTTTGGGAGGTTTTTATCCAAAGCAAACGTGGGTTGGACCACAAGCATGTAGGCAGCTTGCATGCTGCGGATGCTCAAATGGCCATCGAAAACGCGCGCGACGTCTACACGCGCAGACAGGAAGGCCAGAGCATTTGGGTAGTACCTGCTGTAGCCATCAGTGCGAGCCAGCCGGATGATGCAGCTATGCTTTTCGATCCTGCGGACGACAAGACCTATCGACATCCCACCTTCTACGTAATGCCAGAAGGAGCCAAATACATTTGAAGGAGAACGCATTGGCTAGCGGACCAGGCCCCAATTCAATGACCATTCAAGAAGCACTCTTCACGTATTGCCTTCGCCGAGGTGACGACAACCTGATCCTCAGCCACCGCCTGGGCGAATGGTGCGGGCATGGTCCACAATTGGAGGAAGACATCGCCTTGACCAACCGAGCATTGGACCTTATCGGCCAAGCGCGGAACTACCTCCAATACGCCGGTCAGGTGGAAGGAAAAGGGCGCTCGGAAGATGATCTGGCATACCTGCGCAATGAGCGGCAATACACCAACATAAAACTGGTGGAACAGCCCAACGGTGACTATGCCCATACGATGGTGAGGAGTTTCCTCTTCGATGCTTGGCATCTCCCGCTGCAACAGGCGCTCACAATGAGCAAGGACGACCAGCTCGCAGCAATAGCATCCAAAGCAGTAAAAGAGATAGCCTATCATCTCAAGACCAGCGGTGATTGGATGATCCGTTTCGGCGATGGCACAGCGGAAAGCCATCAACGCGCACAAAGAGCGTTGGATGACCTCTGGACATTCAGCGGAGAGTTGTTCGCAACAGATGATGTAGAGGCTGTACTATTCGCTGCAGGGATCGTTCCGGACATGGCTGCGGTGAAGAGCGCATTTGATTCGACAGTGAAGAGTGTGCTCGCGGAAGCCACATTGAACCGACCAATTGACGCCTATATGGCGACAGGCGGAAGACAGGGGAAACACAGCGAATACTTGGGCTTTATGCTTGCCGAGATGCAATACCTGCAGCGCGCATACCCCGGTGCAATTTGGTAGTAGCCGGGTGCAAGAGCCCATTAGCGTGATGACATGATCAATACGCCCATTACCCAAGCGGGCATCTACGATCTGCTCGAAGCAGTGAAGGATCCCGAAGTGCCTGTGATCAGTGTCCGGGAGCTTGGGGTATTGCGCGATGTACAAGTGATCGATCAGCGGGTGTTCGTTACGATCACCCCTACGTATACTGGCTGCCCGGCAATGGACGTCATGAAGGAGGACATTGAGAAAGAACTGCGCAATGCAGGCATTCCTCACTTCGAAGTGAAACAGGTCCTCTCCCCTGCTTGGACCACCGACTGGATAAGCGA
>JANNYL010000429.1:0-9501 GCA_031410075.1 Flavobacteriales bacterium | reverse complement strand
ATTGCGGCAAGAACGTACAGAAGGCCGGCAGCGGCAATCACCTGGTGGAACTGCTGAAGGACAAGGGCAACGAGGTGATCACCTGCATCATCGACAAGTTCGAAACGGGTGTGAAGAAGCTGGGCTTCACTGAGGAGAGCGAGGACGTCTTCGTGCTGGTGGATGAGAGCCACCGTAGCAACTACGGCAGCGCCCACGGCAACATGAAGCGCATGCTGCCGCGCGCCTGCTACATCGGCTTCACCGGCACGCCGCTCATGCGCAAGGAGAAGAGCACGGCGCGCAAATTCGGCGGCTTCATCCACAAGTACACCATCGACCAGGCGGTGAAGGACGAGGCCGTGCTGCCCCTGCTCTACGAAGGCCGCGCCGCGAAACTGGCCGTGAACAAGGTGCAGATCGACAAGGGCTTCGAGCGCCTGAGCGCGCCGCTGAGCGAAGAGGCCCAGAAGGATCTGAAGCGGAAGTTCAGCAGCATCAGCAAGATCTACCAGAGCCAATTGGTGGTGGACGAGATCGCACACGACATCAGCACGCATTTCTGCAAGTTGTGGAAGGGCACACCCTTCAAAGCACAACTCGCGGCACCTTCCATCGCCACCGCCATCCGCTACAAGAAGTACTTCGATGCGCAGACGGACCCGACGCTGAAGATCAATACCGCTGTGGTCTTCACTCCGCCTGATACGCGTGAGGGTAACGAGGATGTGTGGACCGAAAGCGATGACGAGGCCCGCACATTCTGGAAGCAGTTAATGGAGAGGTACGGCAACGACCCGGCCGGCTACGAGCAGCACATCATCGAGAAGTTCAAAGCACCTAGTACCGAGGTGGAACTGCTCATCGTGGTGAGCAAGTTGCTCACAGGCTTTGATGCGCCGTGCAATACCGTGCTCTACCTGGCCAAGCCGCTGAAGGAGCACAACCTGTTGCAGGCCATCGCCCGGGTGAACCGCTTGTTCAAAGACAAGGAGTTCGGCTACATCATTGACTATGTGGGCCTGCTGGGCGACCTGGACAAGGCGCTCACCAGCTATAGCGCGCTGGAGGCCTTTGAGGAGGATGATCTGGTGGGCGCTGTGGTGGACATGCGTGAGGAAGTGCGCAAAGTCCCGCTCCGCCATGCCGATGTGTGGGATGTATTCAAAGGGGTGAACCGCAATGACACCGAAGCACTGGAGCGCCACCTCGCCCCCAAGGACCTGCGTGATGATTTCTATGGCCGCGTGACAGCCTACGCCCGCGTGCTGCACACCGCGCTCGGCTCGGAAGACTTCTACACCGAGTTCCCGCAGGAGCGCATCGACCTCTTCATCGCCGAACTACGGACCCTGGAGCGTATGCGCAGCAGCGTACAACAGCGCTACGCGGAGGTGATCAGCTACAAGGAATACGAGCCGCGTGTACGCAAGCTGCTTGACACCTATGTGCAGGCCGAGCGCATCGAGTATATGATACCCGAAGTGAACATCATGAACAGCCAACTGATGGGCGACGCGCTGGCAGCCTACGGCCAGACCCCAGCGAGCAAGGCGGACATGATCGCGCACAAGATGAAGAAGTCCATCAGTGAGAGCATGGAGCGCGACGAGGCCTTCTTCAAGAAGTTCAGCGAGCTGATCGAGCAGACCATCGACGACTTCCACAAGGGTCGCATCAATGAGAAGGAATACCTGGAGCGTGTTCTGCGTACACAGGACGACTTTGTGAAAGGCCATCAAGAGGGCTTGCCGGAAGTACTGCACAACGCGCCGAGGCCCCGCGCCTTTTTCGGTGCGCTCACCAGCGTGCTCGCCGAAAAGCACGGTGCTGAAGAGGTCGGAGCGAACCGCGAGAAACTGGCGCAAGCGGGCATCGCCATCGACGGCATTGTGGAGAGCCTTGTCATACGCGATTGGAAGAAGAACCTGGATGTGCAGAAGCGGATGGAGAACGCGATCGAGGATTACCTGCTCCTGCACCGCAATGATCTGGGCATCGAGCTGACCTTCGACGAGATCGACGCCATCTTGGAGAAATGCCTGAAGAGCGCGAAACACAACTACTGAGCACCGTGACCTCAACGAGGCAACGGCATAACGGTGCCGCAACGAAGGGGGAAGTGCGATACGGTTCGCGTACGCTCACCTTCTCTTTGATACGATGTACACGCCGGACGTTGGGCATCGAGGTGCACCCGGATATGAGCGTGCATGTGATCGCTCCTGTCAAGGCCACCTTGCCCTCCATCGAAGCGAAGGTGTTGGCCAAGGGCCGCTGGTTGCTGAAACAGTTCCGGCACTTTGAGCAGTTCTTGCCTCGCACGCCGCCGCCAGACTACGTTAGTGGCGAGTCTCACCACTACTTGGGCCGTCGGTACATGCTCAAGGTGCGCGCGGCCGCGAACCGCACTGTAAAGCTCATGGGCGGAGAGTTGGTGGTGACCTTGCCCGACCGCCATGACCGCCAAGAGGTGCGTCGGCTTTGCACGGCGTGGTATCGTGACCATGCGGAGCGGGTCTTCGCGCATCGTTTGGATGGTGCGTTGCCGCTTTTCAAGAAGCACAAACTGGCCAAGCCACCTGTCCGCATCACACGCATGGCGAAGCGTTGGGGCAGTTGCACCACATCCGGCCGCATCCTGCTGAACCCGGACCTGATCTTGATGCCGACACGGTGCATCGATTACGTGATCATCCACGAATTGTGTCATCTGCTGCATCCGTACCATGATAAGAAGTTCTACGCCTTACAGGAGCGGGTGATGCCGGACTGGGAGCGGTGGAAGGAACGATTGGAAAGAGCATGAGCGTTGAACCTATCGAAGCACCCTTGCCAGCGTCGGATGCACTGACACTGTCCGACCTGAACAGCCTGCGCGGCCTATCGGTGCGGGTTTTCAATGTGTGCGGGAAAAACGAACTGAGAACGCTCGGAGATATTCGCCGCTTCAAACGGGTAAAGAGAGATTTTCTTGAACTGTCCGGGTGCGGTAAGAAGACGGCGCTCGAACTGGAGGATCTGCTGGAAAAAGTGGGTTATGAGGCTCCTGAACAGGAAGCCCGAACAGAGGGGGGCCAGCACCTTCCCGATCCAGCAGCGGTTGATGAGCCCGCCGCCGTTGCGGCCATCATCGATCAATGGGCGATGCTGAGTGTACGTGCGCGGAATGTGCTGGAGCAATTCGCCGAGAGCGTAGAACCGCATGACCTCTATCGTACACTGATGGATTGCGATTTCAACTTGCCGAAGCTCAGAAATAGTGGTATCAAGACCCAGACCGAACTGGAACAGTTCGCGTTGGCCATCAAGGGGTGCGAAGGCACCGTCCAAGTGGTGGGTAAAACCGCGCCATTCGTGATCTCGCACCTGAGCAACGTGCTACGAGCTCATTTCACATCTGCTGAAGTGCTCGACATCAAACCAGCGGAGCTTGTTGATGCGCACGATCAGGTAAACGTCTTCGCATTGCTGGATCGCATAGCCGATCTGCACCGTGCTAACCCTGCCGTCCCTTGGCGGGTCTTCGAGACGTTCGCGGTGCAACCGGGTTACCATGGCACAGCCGCCGAATTGGCTGCGCGAATGAAAGTGACCCGTGAGCGCGTTCGCCAGATAGAACTGCAACTATGCAAGTTACTTCGGAGCCATTTTGGGTTCCTGGGTGAGTTGGAGCTACCGGAAGTCCTGCGGCCCATGGTGGATCAGCGGAATCCCGTTGTGGTCATACCCCCGGATATGGTGGAAGATGTGAACAGGACAGGTTCTGCACGTTGGTCCGCATGGTTCATTGCGCAAGTGACGGACCTGATGACAAGGGGCCAACTGATGCATATCGGATGGAAGCAAATGGGCCTGAACGGGCAGCAAGCGCGCGAATTGGACCATCATGCACCGCTGCTCGTTGCGGCCCACTTGAGCGAAGATCTGACACAAGCTTCAACGACCTTGGTTGAACTTCTTGATCGCCCCAGGTCAACTGATGAAGCGGTGGTGATCGGTGAATTGCTGCCCGATGGGCGGAAGGAACTACTCGATGAAATGGAGATAGCGCTCCGGGTGCTCTTGCCCTTTCTCTCACCGGGCATCGCATGTGAACCCGGAACGTGCATTCTGCCCGCCAACCGTAAACGCCGCATAGAAGACCTGTTGGAGGAGGTCTTGGTTGAATACGACCAGCCAACCCACGCGAGGACCTTGGTCGATCGTCTGCGCATCATGCACCCAGACCGCGATTGGACTATAGAATCTATAAGGTCACTCGTAGTCCGCTTCAAGGACCGGTTCATCTCCTTCGGTCGCACCAGTACCTATGGTTTGCGCAGGT
This sequence comes from Flavobacteriales bacterium, assembly GCA_031410075.1. GTDB lineage: Bacteria > Bacteroidota > Bacteroidia > Flavobacteriales_F > PHOS-HE28 > PHOS-HE28. Next base: position 5,195 of record JANNYL010000429.1, on the reverse strand, counting down.
GGGAAAAAGACAAGGAAGACATCAAGGGCGGGACCATCCGGGATATCGCATACGAGCTGTTGCAGGCCCAGGCCATGCCGCTCCATCTGGAAGATCTTACTGCTAGGATCCAGCGCTTCCGGCCCACCACCAACGGGGCGAGTGTGCGCTTGAACCTGCAAATGGACCTGGACAGCCGGTTCGTTTTTTTCCCGAATGGCTTCATTGGCCGTTCAGGCAAGGAGTATGAGCGAGCACCCGAACCGATCAAGCGTGTGCCGTCGTCTCTCTTTCGCATCTCGGTCTTGCGCCGCTTTGTGGGCTCGCCACTGACGGAACTGGTGAGTTTTCTTGAACAGCGAAGCGCCGTCGAGGCCACGCGCATCCGCACACTACTGGACAAAAAGGTCATGGACGGGACCATTGTGTTGGGCGAAGGCGAACGGATCACGGCCATTGTACAAGAGAAGCCAGCGGATACTTCTGAACCGAGCGGCACAGACGCTGTGGGTGAACTGCCGTTTGATTGGGGTGATGAGTGAATTCTGGCTCACTGGCTGGATAATTCATCAATCTAAAGTTCCCGACCCCATCCCGCGAAGGGGAGAGGTTGTGGATTTGAGAACAGACTTGATACCACAAGGCCATTGGCCGAAACGGCCACCAAGCAGACCCCGGGTCAAAGCCCGGGGCAAGAAACCTTCCGCCTCCGGCGGCCTGAAGCCCCAAACCCCACCCCAGGCCTTTGGGTATTCGGTGCATTCGGTATTCGGTGACCGCCTCGGCCAAAAGGCTTTCGGGCAACCGGGTCTTACAGCCTGTTTCCGGAAACGCTCTCAGAATTCCACCTTTACCCGCACGCCGCACCCGCACGGCGTTTCTTCCCGGGCCACGGTATGGCCACCCAGCATATAATAAGGTGTCCAGTGTTTGTGCGCCACCCACCGCACATGGTTGAAAGGATGCTGCACGGGGTCGCTACCGCGCAGGTGGAAGAGCACGGCATGGTCGAACATCGGGTCGTAGAGCTCTACATATAAGTGTAGCGCGAGGTGGCCGCGCAAGGTGCCTTCGGGAAAGTGGAGGCCCTTGCCGGGGAGGCGCAGGGAATAGAAGGCATAGGGCCAGGGATCGAAACGGCCGAGCACCAAACGGCGCGGGCGGCGCTCGCCACGTTTGCGTTGGTCTTGTGCGAGCACCGCGCGGAATTGGGGAGGTAGGTCGCGGGGCACCGGGAAGTGGCTGCGCTGCATGGGGGCGATATGGCAGGGTTGTTCATTGTAGAGCACGGTCATCTTCACCCCCGGTCGGGTGCCGGCCATCAGCGGCAGGTGCACGCCTATCTCTTTCAGACACATGCGCAGCGAAGAAGCCGGAGCGCGCAATTCTGCGCAATACCCAGTGGTGGGTATTTTGAGGAACGGCGAGCATAGCCGCGTGAACGACACAGGAAGGATGCACCTGCTGATCCGGACTGTGCATGCGGATGCAAAAACGGTTTTTGCAGAGATGTGTACGGCTTACGCCGAGATGGTTGCGGCATTCTTCTCCGCACTTGCGGCATTCATCTCTGTACATGCGGCCTACTTCTCTGCACTTACCGCATTGTTCTCTGTACTTGTGGCATTCATCTCTATACATACGGCGTTCTTCTCTGTACTTGCCGCAACTATCTCTGTACAGGCGGCATTCATCTCTGTACATGCCGCAACTATCTCTGTACATGCGGCCTACTTCTCTGTACTTGCGGCAACCATCTCTGTACATGCCGCAACTATCTCTGCACATGGGGCATTCTTCTCTGTACTTGCCGCAACTATCTCTGTACATGCGGCATTCTTCTCTGCACTTGCGGCATTCTTCTCTGCAAAAACGCAGCGGACGGCGGTGCGAAGGGCTCGGTTGAATACGCACCCGCACACCCCGTTGTGTTAAAGTCAAAAAAAAGTGGAGTGCCCGAAACACATGCTGGGCAAGGGCTGCCGCACGCTCATGGTTTTCAACATCAAATAGCAGCGCAACCGAGCAAGGGGGCTTTGCGAACCAACCCTCGCCAGCTACATCCGGACAACGACCAAGGGGATCGCCTCAGCGAGACCCAAGGTCGGAGCCCGAGGCCGAGGCAACGTCAACCAAAGGACACGGAATCAGCGGATCAAAAAAAAAGAGCAACATGCAGATCATAAAAGCAGGACTCAAAAGTGCGAAGCCAGCCGACCTGGTTGGTAAGAGCGAGCACATCGAGGCAGACATGACGGGGAATGCGAATTTCCCGACACCGTCGCCGAAGGTGAGCGACCTCACTGCTGCACGTACCTCCCTGGTAGCCGCTATTTCGGAAGCCGAAGGGGGTGCGCACGCAGCCATCGCCACCAAGAACGCCGCAGCGAAGACGCTTGCCCAACTGCTCACCAAGATGGCGCGCTATGTGAATAGCGTAGCTGCCGGTGACGTGGCCAAGGCTGTCAGCAGCGGATTCGAGTTGGCCAAGCGCCCCGAGCCGATCGATCACCTGGAAGCTCCCACCAAGTTCGAGGGCCGCACCGCAGCCATCGCCGGTCAAGTAGACCTGCGTTGGAAGAGCGTGTACGGCGCGCGCATGTACTTCGTGTACATGTTGGAGAACGGGGTGTGGAAGAACATCGGCATGGTGAGCAAGGCCCGCTTTACAGCGGCCGGGCTAACCACCGATAAGCAGTACTCTTTCCGAGTAGCGGCCGTAGGTCGCATCGGAGAGGGACCTGTAAGCCAGGAGGTAACGGCGAAGGCGGCGTAATGCCAAGGCAAGGCTCGGTGTGAAAGTCACCGTGCACGTTCTTACCACATCTTCTTCAAATGGCATCGCCCTCCGCTCCGAAAGGAACGGGGGGTGTGTCATTTTTGGGGCGGCAGTACCATCGGCACCGCAGAAATAGACGTACCCAGATGACACCGATGTCACCGATTAATCGATCGGAAAAGCAACTGCATCATCTGCCGAAAGAAAGCGGTGGCTCCGCTGAAGTGAATGTCCACAGATGTCGCAGATGTCAACGATGGCTGCTCCGGAATTCAGCTGTGCCATCTGCGTTATCTGCGGAAAGAAAGCGGTGTCATTGCCGATCTGGATCCGGTGATGGGCAGGTAGGCTACCCATGTAAAATACCCCCTTCTGGGTATTGCAGAACACAAGACCGACCCTGACATTTGGCGTGACGCGGATCTCCACATGGAGGTACTGCGAATACACACCAAACCCACCAACCATGGCCAAAGGAATTTCCCTGCACATCGGGCTCAACAGCGTTGACCCTGCACAATACGAAGGCTGGAGCGGCGACCTCACCGCATGTGAGTTCGACGCGAACGATATGGCGGCGCTCGCCAAGAAGCAAGGCTTCGGAACCATTACCAAACTCTTGACCAAAAAAGCGACGAGCGAATCGGTCATTGCTGCGATGACCGCGGCTGCGTCGAAGCTCAAAGCCGGGGACATTTTCTGGCTGACGTACAGCGGCCATGGCGGGCAATTGCCGGATACGAACCAGGAAGAGCGGGACCGCAAGGATGAGACCTGGTGCCTGTTCGACCGGGAACTTGTGGACGATGAGTTGTACGCGCTCTGGTCGAAATTCAAGAAAGGGGTGAGGATCCTTGTTCTTTCGGACTCGTGCAACAGTGGAACCGTATTGCGCGAACGACCCACGGGACCTCGCAAACGGTTTATGCCACCAGCGGTGGGCGCCAGGACTTACGCGGCCCACAAGAAAATGTACGACGCCATCCAGAAACGAACGGCGGGAAGTGAACAAGCGAAAGTGGTGGCCAGTGCATTGCTCATTTCCGGTTGCATGGACAACCAGGAGTCGAGTGATGGGGACCGTAACGGTCTCTTCACGGAAACGCTGAAGGACGTGTGGAAGAGCGGTCGCTTCAAGGGCGGATACAGGACCTTCCGCGATCACATCGTTGCTCGAATGCCAGCGGACCAAACACCGAACTACTATCACGTAGGGGTGAGGTCCGCAGCCTTTGAGGCGCAAAAACCGTTCACGGTATAACCCCTGCACCATGCGAACGATCGGCGCCGCATTCTCCGGTGGTGGCTTCAGGGCCGCTGGCTTTACGATGGGTTGTTTGTCCTATTTGGACAAGGTGCAACTGGATGGCCGCACGCTACTGAGCAACATCGTTTACAGCTCAAGTACATCCGGTGGAAGCATCGCGATGGCGTTGCAAGCGGTCCGCTCCTACCAGGGGGTGCCTTTTCCGGAGATCCTGCACGAAGCACGCGATCGCATGAAAGGTGATGCGTTGCTGGCGGAAGCCATGAGGATCCTGCAAGACCCACGCGTTTGGAAGGATTATCCGACGAAGAACCGAGATCTCATCAACGCGTTCGCCATCGCGTACGATCGCCAGCTATACGGTGGTGCAACACTGGGCTTTCTCGCCGACAAGTCGAAGCGGCCATCGATCGAACGGTACTGCTTCAATACGACCGAGCTGAACAACGGGATCTCCTTCCGTTTCGATCTGAGCGGCGATGCGGCGACCGTTCAGGACGTGGGCAATTACTGGCAGCATTTCGGGCCCGGCAAGGAGAACGCCTTGAACCGCATCCGGCTCGCGGACGTGGCCGCAGCTTCGAGCTGTTTTCCGGGTGGCTTCGAGCCGATGGTCTTCCCGGATGATTACGAGCACAAGGATCCTATCGGATTGAAGACCGCCTTGTTCAACCAGAACAAAGTGCCCCTTCCAGCCGATCGACTTCCGTTCGGCCTGGTGGATGGTGGCGCGGTGGACAACGAAGGCCTGTACAGCCTGGAGATCGAAACCCAACGGCGAACCGAGCGTGGCAGAACCCCGTTCGATCTGTTGTTGATCTGCGACGTGTCCAGTTTCTACATGGACGCGTACGTGCCTCCGAGCAGCAAGGGTGCATGGTCCGGTGGCTTGCGACTGGGCCAACTGCCGTGGATAGCCGCCTTTGGGGTGTTGGGCCTTCTTGCCGCTATGGTCATGGCGGTGGTCATGAAAGCGTGGGTGGTGGTGGGCGCACTGATCATCCCCTGCGCATTGGTCCTGTTGTTGGGCGGCAAGCTTCTCGGTCTGCTCAAAGGCGGCAGCAGCAGTTCATGGGGAACGATGCTGAACAAGTTCGGTATGCCTTTGCTGAAGAGCCTATCGATCGGCACGCTCATCTATTTCCTGCAGGCCCGCATGCGCTCGCTCGG
>JANNYL010000428.1:0-2106 GCA_031410075.1 Flavobacteriales bacterium | reverse complement strand
TACCACGGCCAAGGTTGTTTGATGATCTCGAGCATGATCGTGTTTGTCTGTTATTTCTTCAACGTGCTCGGACAAACGAAATCCGTGGTAACCAGATCCGTTTTTTTGATCGCGTTGAAACCACCGGCGATCTCCACGAGGTTGTGATAGCCGCGCGCTTTCAGCATGCTCGCGGCGATCATGCTGCGATAGCCGCCTGCGCAGTGGACGTAGTTCGGCTCTTCCTTGCTGAAGGCAGCGAGGTTCTGGTTGATGAACTGCAGTGATGCATGCCATGCGCCGTCCACGTGCTCTGCGCTGTACTCGCCGTCCTTCCTTACATCAACCACGCGCAGCTTGTTGGTGTGGAAGCGTGTGGCAAACTCTTCGGCACTGATGCTTTCGATCGTGTCCACGTCCTTTCCGGAACCCTTCCACGATTCGATGCCCCCTTTCAGAAAGCCGAACACGTTGTCATAACCCACGCGGGCCAGTCGGGTAACGACCTCATCCTCCGCACCTTCATTGGTTACGAGCAACAATGGCTGTTTCACATCCGGGATCATGCTGCCGACCCACGGAGCGAAATCGCCCTTGATCCCGATGTTGATCGAGCGCGGCACGAAGCCGTCCTTGAAGGTTTGTGCATCGCGTGTGTCCAGCACGAGTGCGCCTTCCGTCTCTGCCACCAGTTCGAACTGGTCGGGTGTGAGGGCTCGCATGCCTTTGGCTTTCACGATATCCACGCTCTCGATCACGCCCTTGTTCATGGCCACATTCTGTGGGAAGTACGCGGGCGGTGGCAGCAAGCCATCGGTTACCTCCTTGATGAACTGCTCCTTGGTGGCAGCTTTCAGCGCGTAGTTGTTCTTCTTCTGGTTGCCCAGTGTGTCGAACGTCTCCTTGCTCATGTTCTTGCCACATGCGCTCCCTGCACCATGCGCGGGGTATATGATCACATCATCAGGCAAAGGCATCACTTTGTTGTGCAGCGAATCGTAGAGGAAACCCGCGAGGTCGTCTTGCGTGATCGACCCCATCTTTTGCGCCAGATCAGGTCGCCCCACATCGCCGATGAAGAGCGTGTCGCCGGTGTAGATGCTGTGCGGTTTGCCGTTCTCGTCGATCAGCAGGTAGCACGTGCTTTCCATCGTGTGCCCGGGTGTGTGCAGCACTTTGATCGTTACGTTCCCGAGCTTCAGTTCTTCACCGTCCTTCGCTATATGCGCATCGAACGAAGGGTTCGCGTTCGGTCCATAGATGATCGGCGCGCCGGTCTTCTTGCTCAGGTCGAGGTGACCGCTCACGAAGTCCGCGTGGAAGTGTGTCTCCAATACGAACTTGATCTTCGCGTTGCGCGCTTTCGCCCGCTCGATGTAGGGGCTCGTTTCGCGCAGCGGATCGATGATGGCGGCCTCGCCGTTGCTCTCGATGTAATAAGCGCCTTGCGCCAGGCAGCCGGTGTAGATCTGTTCGATGTTCATGGAATGGTGTGACTTAGGTCATGGAGGATAGCTCGCGACCGATGATGTAAAGGCCCATCACCAGCACGAACCAACCGAAGGCGGGTTTCAATTTCTCGTTCGGAATGCGTTTGCTCAAAATGCTGCCCACGATGATGCCCACAATGGCGATCGCGGAGAAGACGAGGAGAAAGTTCCAGTCGATCACTTCGTTCCCTTTCAGGTCGCCAGTGAATCCGATGAGCGATTTCGCCGCGATGATGATCAGCGAGGTACCCACGGCCTTCTTCATCGGAAGCTTCGCCAGCAACACCAGCGCGGGGATGATGAGGAAGCCGCCACCGGCCCCGACCAGTCCTGTGATCGTTCCAACCACAGCGCCTTCCGCCAGGATCAAGGGGTAGTTGAACTTCACTTCGCTCGCGTTCGTGTCATCCGCTTCTTTCTGTTTCTTGATCATGCTGTAGGCGGCGGCCACCATCAGCAACGCGAAGAAGATGAGCAGACCCAGTGACTTGCTGATCGCGGCACCGCCAATGTTGAAGAGCGGATCGGGGAGGGCGGGTACCAAGTACGCCCTCGTAAGAAAAACCGCAAGGATGCTCGGAAGACCGAACACGAGGGCTGTCTTCCAATGGATATTGCCCATGCGCATGTGGCTGAA
>JANNYL010000427.1:0-1935 GCA_031410075.1 Flavobacteriales bacterium | reverse complement strand
GAGCGAGCCATGTGTACTGCCGTGGTAGCTCTTCCTGCAACCGATCAGCTGGGTTCGGCCGGTGACGCGCTTGGCGAGTTTCAAGGAAGCTTCGATGGCCTCCGTGCCGCTGTTCACGAAGTAGACGCTGTTGAGCGAGGGCGGCAGGAGGGAGGTGAGCTTCTCCGCGAAACGCACCTGCGGCTCCTGCACGAACTCACCGTAGGGGATCACATGCAGGTACTTGTCGCATTGATCTTTGATCGCGGCAATAACGTTGGGATGCCTGTGGCCCACATTGTTCACGGCTAAACCCGCGACCAAGTCGAGGTAGCGCTTGCCCAAACGGTCGTAGAGGTAACAGCCCTCGGCCCTCACGATATCCAAGGCCAATGGATGCGGGCTGGTTTGCGCGAGGTGAGCGAGAAAGTCCTGGTAAAGGGTAGACATCGCCGCGAAGATGGTGCAACGAAAAGCCCCATGCACCTTTGCGCACGGGGCTTTGTACAGAAATAGGGCTCAGGGTCGGCCGTCGCGCCGTCCACCGGGCTGGCCACCTCCGCGACGTTCTTCCATGCGGTCGCGCACGCGCTTGATCAGTTCCTTTTTGAAGTCGCGTTCGGCTTTTCCGAGCTTCATCGTTTTCACCGCGCCTATGGTCTTCTTGAATTCGACCGCGTATTTCTTGCGTGTATCCAGTTCCTTTTGGCGGGAAGCCATATCTCTATCGATAGCTGCGGAAGCTTCGGACTCGGTGAGGTCATCGTCCTTTTTCGCGCTCTTGCTCGCCTCACGCATCTCCTTGCGGTTGGCATCCAATTCCTTGTCGAACTGATTGTACACAGGCCAGAACTTCTCCGCTTCAGCAGGTGTGAGATCCAAGCGCTGTGTAATGAAAGCGGTTTTCTGCGCCTTGATCTCCTGCATGCGATCCTCGGCGATCGAAAAGAGATCCTCATCCTGCGCCAATGCAGTGATCGGTGAAACGAGCAGGGCCAAAAGCAGCCCGGTATTGAATAGGTTCTTCATTCTGTTTCTGTGATCAATTCGTCCAGATCGGCGTTCTCGTTTTCGAGGTAGGCCAGCAGTTCGTTATCGTTCAAGTCCACGTCCACGTTGCCCAATTCAGGCGGGGCTTCCTGGGCATCGGCCCCCTCGGCCAAGGCGAACAGGTCGTTGTCGTCCATATCATCCAACTCAGCATCTGTCAAAGGGGCTAACTGTGTCTCGGCAAGGGCGTTTTCAACGTGTGTGGTTTGTTGCGACCACCAAATGCCGCCGGCCACTAATGCGAACACGGGTAAAGCGATGGCCATCCGTTTCCACCAGATCCATGCTGGAGAAGTGTCTTTTCGGTCAACGATCAGGGCCTGCACCTCGTGCGGGAAGCGTTCAAAGAGACCGTCTGGCACCACGAACGGATCGGTCTTCGGAAGGCCGAAGAGCGTAGGAGCACTGCGCTTCAGTTCGTCGTGTTCGTTCAGGGGTTCCATGGCCAAGTGCGGTTAAGACGTAGAACGGTTCAGTTGGTTTGATCGGCCCGGGTGAGCCACTCCTCGATCTTCTTGGTGGCGATGTGGTAGCTGGCCTTCAGCGCACCTACACTGGTGCCAGTAACGCGGCTCATTTCCTCGTACTTCATCTCATCGAAATACTTCATGTTGAACACTGCCCGCTGTTTGGTGGGCAAGCGCATAACGGCGTGTTGCAGTTTTTTCTGGATCAGGTCTCCGCTGAAATGTTCGCTACTATCGAGGGTGGTGGTAAGGCGATCCACTACCATGGCGTCGCTCGTAAAAAGCCCCCGTTTCATTTTGTTCAGATGCGTGATGCTTTCGTTGTGCGCAATGCGATAGAGCCAACTGAAGAGCTGCGAATCCGCACGGAACTTGTCCAATCCCTGCCATGCTTTGATGAAGATGTTCTGGAGCACGTCCTTGGTCTCGTCCGGATCGG
>JANNYL010000426.1:0-4644 GCA_031410075.1 Flavobacteriales bacterium | reverse complement strand
ACTGCTCCGGCGGTGCTTCGGCCTATGCGCCTCCCGTTGGGTTCACCACCGCGGGGAGCAGCTTGAGCGATGGACTCGTCGCGTGCTATCCGTTCAACAACTCACCGAACGATGCATCGGGCAATGGGCACAACGGCACCTTGGATGGGCCGTTGCCCACAGCTGATCGCTACGGCGTTCCGAATGCGGCCTACGCGTTCGATGGCGTGGACGATCGCATCGCGGTGACCGATCTGAACACCTGGGCCATCAGCAACGAGATCAGCATCAGTTTCTGGGTGAAAGCTGTGGAGAGCAAGGGCAACATCATCGTCTGGGCTTGGCCAGACATCTCCAGCGATCGCCTGCTCGTTAGCCCGCACTATTTCCACACGGGATCCAATGATTTCGCTTGGACCTTCGGCACCTACGATGGCACTGGAAAATGCTACTACACGGGCTATCCGCTCTACGGCGAATGGGAACACTATGTGGTCACATCAAGTGCCGTGTCCAACACGATGAAGATCTACAAGAACGGCAGCTTGTTCGACCTCGAGCCGCATGCCGGTGGCCTCACGGACCTCAACCGCACGCTGTACATCGGAGGTTATTTCCTCCCGAATTTCTTCCTCAAGGGTTCATTGGATGATCTCACGTTCCATCGACGCGAACTGACGGCAGGAGAGGTGAACCAGTTGTATGTTTCGGGTACATCATGCGCTCAGCGGATCACCGTAGCGGCGAAGGTGTTGCTCGACGGTCCCTATGTGCAGGCGACCCAATTGATGAGCGACGCCTTGCGCACCGCCAACCTTGTTCCAGCGGCTGAGCCGTATTCCGGACTGGGCTATTCCCTGGTCGCGGGCGGAGCGGGTGTGTTGCGTTCGAATGGTGTGAGCGCGGTGAGCGGCAACGACGCCATCTGCGATTGGGTGCTAGTGGAACTGCGACAGGCGAGTTCACCATACACCGTACTGGCCACGCGAACGGCACTTGTGCAGCGCGATGGTGATGTGGTAGGGGTTGATGGCGTATCGCCGGTATCCTTTGATGCAACACCGGGCATTTACCGTGTGGCCATCCGCCATCGCGACCATCTTGGTGTTATGACAGGCGCAGCAATAGCGCTTTCTTCGACCGCTGCCGTGATCGATTTCACCAACCCAGCGACATTGACCTATGGTACCGATGCTCAGAAACCTGTAGGTGCCAAAATGGTTCTCTGGGCGGGCGATGCAACAGGCGATGGTGTGCTGAAGTACGTGGGGGTGAACAACGATCGTGATCCGATCCTCACGGCGGTCGGTGGTACGACACCGAACAACACGTTGAGCAATGTGTACGATCGTCGAGATGTGAACCTTGACGGCACGATCAAATACATTGGTTCGAACAATGACCGTGATCCGATCTTGTTGAACGTGGGAAGTACCGTGCCAACGAACGTGCGGGTGGAACAGATCCCCTGACCTTGTTGTCTTCGGCGCTAGTGGGTAGGTTCGCACCCTGATCCCACTCATCGATGAGCACGACCACATCCGTTTCTTTTCTTCAGCACATCCAGACCGAGCTCGATTCCATCCGCGATGCCGGCCTGTTCAAGCGCGAGCGCATCATCACGAGCGAACAAGGGGCGGAGATCACCGTGAACGGGAAGACGGTCCTGAACTTCTGCGCGAACAACTACCTCGGGCTCTCCTCGCATCCGGATGTGATCGCTGCGGCGCATAAGACCCTCGACTCGCACGGATACGGTATGAGCAGTGTGCGCTTCATCTGCGGCACGCAGGACATCCACAAAGAATTGGAGAAGAAGCTCGCTGACTTCCACGGAACAGAAGACACCATTCTTTACGCAGCATGCTTCGATGCGAACGGAGGCGTGTTCGAACCACTGTTGCAAGAGGCCGATGCGATCATCAGCGACTCGCTGAACCACGCTAGCATCATCGATGGTGTTCGCTTGTGCAAGGCCATGCGCTACCGCTATGCCAACAACGACATGGCCGATCTGGAAGGGCAATTGAAGATGGCCAGAAAGGACGGCGCACGACACATCATCATTGTAACCGATGGCGTATTCAGTATGGACGGCATCGTGGCCGATCTGAAAGGCGTGTGCGATCTCGCGGACAAGTACGAAGCGATGGTGATGGTGGACGAATGCCATGCGGCGGGCTTCATTGGAAAGACCGGTCGAGGTGCCGTGGAAGCCTGCGGAGTATCAGGTCGCGTAGACATTATCACGGGCACATTGGGCAAAGCACTGGGTGGTGCGATGGGTGGCTACACCACGGGTCGCAAGGAGATCATTGAACTATTGCGCCAGCGCAGCCGACCTTATCTCTTCAGCAATTCACTCGCCCCGAACATCGTGGGTGCGAGTATCGCTGTGCTCGATATCCTGATGCAGAGCACCACGTTGCGCGATACGTTGGAAGCGAATGTGCTGCGGTTCAAAAAGGGCATCGAAGCGCTCGGGTTCAAAACACGCGGTGATCGCAGCGCCATCGTTCCGGTGATGCTCGGCGATGCGAAACTGAGCCAAGAAATGGCCGACAAGTTGTTGGAGGAAGGCATTTATGTGATCGGCTTCTTCTTTCCGGTGGTGCCAAAGGATACAGCGCGGATCCGCGTGCAATTGAGCGCAGCACATAGCGATGCCCAGATCGATAAGGTCTTGGCAGCTTTCGGCAAGGTGGGGAAGGAGTTAGGGGTGATCTGAAACCGAGGCGCCAAGTCCCGGTGTTTTGGTCTTGAGGACAGATCTGCTTACCTTCCACCGCCGATGGATAAGTGCGTTCAGAAGACCCGCTAACGAAATCCTGCTCCACCATGTCGCTCATTACCCGTAACAAGAAAACCTTTCTCGTTCTTTCCCTATTCGCCGGGGGAGCTTCGTTCCTTGGTTTCCAACCCTTCGAATTGCCGAATGCGGGCTCTGCTGTACCGGTGAACACCTTCACCAATTACGAGAGCGCGCATGTGCATCCGCTGGACATGACGCCAGATGGCACGAAGCTGCTGGCGGTGAATACGGCGAACAACACGCTCGAAGTCTTCACACTCGGCGGTGCGATGATGCTGAATACGGCAAGCATCCCCGTTGGCCTCGATCCGGTTACTGTGCGCGTTCGAAGCAACACCGAGGCTTGGGTGGTGGATCAGGTGAGCGACGAGATCAGCATCGTGAACCTCACCACCAACACGGTGGTGCGCAGCTTGGCGACGGAAGATGAACCGGCCGATGTGGTCTTCGCGGGTTCTCCTGCGAAAGCATTCGTCTCGTGTGCCCAGCGTGAAAGCGTTCAGGTATTCGATCTGGCGAATCTGGCAACAGCACCGACCGAAGTGCTGCTGAAAGGCGAACAACCACGAGCGCTCGCAGTAAGCCCGGACGGCAGCACGGTCTACTGTGCTTTCTTCGAGAGCGGCAACGCCACCACGGTGATCAATGGCAACGCGTTCATGGCGGCGGGCGTTTGCTCGCCACAAGGCGGCTGCACCACTACCAACAATGATGTCACAAAGCCGGCAGGCCCTTACGGTGGCGTAGTACCGGTGCCGAACGCCGGTACTGGCTTCAACCCGCCACTGAACCTGAGCAACCCACCGAGTACGGAGAGCAATACACTCATCGTGCGCAAGAACGCAGCGGGCCAGTGGATGGACGACAACAACCACAATTGGACGAACATCGTGAGCGGTGGCGCTGGCGTGCGCGTGGCAGGCTGGGACATGCCCGACCGTGACGTGGCGGTGCTGAATGCGAACTCGCTCGCGCTGAGCTACCAAGCGCGCCTCGGTAACATTCTTATGGCGATGGCCGTCCGTCCGAGTGGTGAAGTCACCATAGTGGGTACCGATGCCACCAACGAGATACGCTTCGAGCCGGTGCTCAATGGCAAGTTCCTGCGTGTAAACCTTTCGCGCTTCACCACAGTGGGTGGGGCGAACACCATCAGCGATCTGAACCAGCACATCAACTACGCGAACTCCTCGCTTCCGCAGGCACAGCGTGAGTTGAGCATTGGTGATCCGCGCGCGATCGTATGGAAAGCGGATGGCTCCAAAGCGTACATCTCGGGCATGGGCTCGAACAACGTGGTGATGATCAATGCGAGCGGTGCACGTGTCGGGTCCCCCATCGAAGTAGGGGAAGGCCCCACTGGATTGGTGCTGGACGAAACGCGTAGTCGGGCATATGTGCTCAATAAATTCGAAGGCACTGTGAGCGCCGTTGATATGGGTACGGACAAGGAAGTCGCCCGCGCGAATTTCTTCGATCCCACTCCGCAAGTGATCAAGGCTGGTCGCAAGCATCTGTACGATACGCACCTCGGTAGCGGCAACGGCCATATCGCTTGCGGCAGCTGCCATGTGGACACACGCTGGGACCGCTTAGGCTGGGACCTTGGTGATCCAAGTGGTAATATGACCCTGGTTGACGGCAAGAACTTCCACCCGATGAAAGGGGTGAAGACCACCCAGTTCCTGATCGATATCATCGGTCGCGGTCGTGGTAACCTGCACTGGCGCGGTGACAAGGACGGCTTCGCGGATTTTGCGGGGGCCTTCCAGAACCTGCAAGGGCTGAGCGCACCGAAGCCGCCCAACGAAATGCAAGAGTTCCAGGATTTCTTGGCCGCCACTTGGTACGTG
>JANNYL010000425.1:0-4239 GCA_031410075.1 Flavobacteriales bacterium | reverse complement strand
TGGACCTCCGCAACGTTGCCTGTGGTGTAGAAAGTGCCATTGCCATCATAGATCGGTGTCGTGCTTGTATTCAGGCCATCATACACTTGGATCCGATCACAGCAAGGTTCGAACGTGCCGGAGTTGAAATAGATCGCGATGGGAAAGGTGCTTGCACTTTGGTATACAGTTGTGCTATCCCAGAAGTTGTCGTAGCAATAAGTGTAGTTATCGGGGCCACAGCTGATCACTGGGCAAGGGCCGTTGATCAACGCCGGTGACCCAATGGTACAAAGTGCGTTCGTACCCACGATATCAACTGAGACCGGTGCGGCATTGGGGAAAGGACCGCTCACATAGACACCAGGTCCATTCGCCGTAACAATAGGAGCTCCACCCGTATTGGTAATATCCAGAACAGGCGCTGTGCCCATGCTCGATATCGTGGTCTCGATGGAGAATTGGCTGTTGGCACAATCCAACAGTACATCGTAGGTGGCCACAGGAGGCTGGCAACCATCATAGCAACTGATCACGTAACTCCACGGGAGCGCGTTACCGTCAAAGCAGCTTGTAAAAGCAGTAGAACTCACGATCAAGGTCAGCGCATTATCAGGATTCGTACTCACCTCAAAAATCCCGGTCAGATCACCGAGCACTCCATTCCCCGTGTAGAGTACGGGAGCAAATCCATCCAACCCATCATGAATGGTGATGATATCACCATCGAACTGGTACATCGAACCTGCGGTGAAGAGGATACCCAACGGCTCGGATGTGGCTGACTGGTAGATGAAGGCCGTGTTTTCGCTGTTCCCGTAGCAGTAATCGTATGTAGTGGGACCGCAACTGATGATCGGACAAGGGAAATTGGTGATGTTGTTTATGGATTGATTGCAAGCCGGATCGGTCGCGTGTTCAACGGTAACGTTCACCAATTGGCCGCTGGTGAAAGGTCCGATCGAATAACTACCCACTCCGAAACCAGCCAAGGTTGTAGGCCCCCCGCCATCGACCGTATATGTCAAGTTCACGAACGGCGCATCACCGATACTGGTAACGTTCACATTGATGGAGAACTGGAAGTTCGCGCAGTCATTCACCGTACCCACGTTGAAAGCAGGTGGTGTGCAATTCAAGAAGAGTTGCACAGTGGTTATCTGGCAACCACTCATACCAGCGCAAGATGCGTTTTGCGTCCAAGTAGGGAAAAGATCCTCATTGGTAACGGCCGCAACAGTAACCGACGACACGCCTTCGCCAAGCACAGGGCCGTCATAGGTTCCCTGGTGAACCGTGATGTAATTGCCTCCGTCGATGGTGAACTGGTAGGTAGCCGTCGCAACGATGTTGGTTACTTGCGAATGCTCCGTTGTAAAGCTGCACGTCGAAATAGTGGTTAATGCCCCACCAGGATCAGGAACGATGATCGTGCTAGGGTAAAGAGTCAAGTTGGCACATTGGCTATATGCCCGAGTTGAGGGTAAAAAAGCGAGTGCGAACAACGAAATGATCGGAAAGAGTCGGCGTGCGTTCATGCGGTTCAATTTGTCGATGTGCGGTTCTTCGCCGCGAAAAGTAGTCAAAGAGGTGAAGCGGACGAACCTCGCCTCCTTTTCGGCGGTTTTCTTCGACGCCTATCTTGAAAAGCTGCCGGACCAAAGCCGATCCTGACCCCTTGGCAAAACGGTTATCAACCCCTATTCCGCAGAGTATCCGCCTGTTAATGCACCACCTGCACCTGCTGGGTCCATTGACCGTCCGGTGTTGAAAGTCGCACAGCGTAATTACCGTTCTGCAAGCCACCTGATCTGAACATGAAGGTTGCACCCGGTCCAGCGGGGAATCCTTCTTCCATCACCAAACGGCCGGTTACGTCAAAAACCTCAAGGATGGCTGGCCCAGATACTTCGGTTGATCTACGGATGTAAAATTCCGCGCTGGCCGGATTGGGAAAGATGCTGAACCCGATTAACCCGTTCTCTGTTTCTCCCACCAAACCACATCCCACCGTCCAATAAAGCGATGGTGAGGCCTCTCCGGTGGCGCAGGAGCCCGTTGCGTTGCTGCCGATCTTCATGGTAAGCGCATTGTCCGGATTGCTGCTGGAAAGTGCCAATCCTCCCACTTGTCCGCCAGCATTTCCCTGGTACACCAGCTGTGCCGAAGCATCGATGCCATTGTACAACTGGATATTATCGTTGGAAAGCAGTTGACCGAACCCAAAACTGATGGTGACTGGCACGTTCATGCCGCTTTGATACACGAACCAAGCTGTATCAGAATTGGTGTAGCAATACTCCACACCAAGCGGATCACAAGCTGTGACCACACAGTTCTCCGCAGAATAGAAGAACTCATCGCTATTCACCCGGCACAATGGGTTCAGGCTGTTCAGCACCGTAACGTGAGCAACCTCGTCCACAGGAATTGGACCGACGATCGTGGTCCCTATCCCGACAGCGATCAACGTGTCCATGGTCCAAGAATCGGTTATGCGCAGGTCGGAGGCCGAACCAAGGTTGGAAACGTCAACCGCGATGTTGTAGCTATGGTGAAGGCAATCAGGAACAACTTCGAATGTTGCGGACGGGTTGGTACAATCCAAACAACTCACGCTCCAATTCCAAGGCGTTTGGAAGGAACCATCACCACAGCTCTCGAAAAAGTCGGACGTAAACCTCAGGCATAGCGCGTTCTCAGGGTTCGTACTGGTAAAGATCAATCCGCTCAGATCACCGTTATTGTTACCGTTGAACAACACCGGAGCTTGGAGATCCGGGCCGTCGTAAACGATGACATTATCACCGAACAGATCCAGCTGGCCCGAGTTGAAATACACCGCGATAGGAAACGATCCACCACTCTGGTATACCACCGTCGTGTCCATACCATCGCCGTAACAAAGGTCGAATTGGTAAGGACCGCAACCGATCAATGGGCACGGGGCGCTCGTGAGGAAGGGAGAATGAACGCTACATAGCGAATTCTCGTCGGTAACCACATCCACACGCACTGTTGCGCCCGCCGGGAAGGGGCCGACATTGTATGTTCCCGTGGAGGAAACGGGTATGGACGGAGCACCTCCGGTATTGGTGATGGTTGGTGTTGTATCCGAACCCAAGGATGTAATGTTCGTGGCGATGTAGAACTGGTTGTTATCGCAATCGAGCACTACCTCGTACGTGGATACTGGTTGTGTGCAATCCAAGCAACCAACCGTCCAGATCCACTCCGATATTCCCGCGCTTCCGTCCGCGCACGACACCGAATTATCCGAACTCATCTCCATGTACATGGATGTCCCTGTGCTGATCGCAAGTACACCGGCCAGTTGTTCATTCCCACCTGTGTGCTGCCAGAGGATAGGGGCCAGGTTGTTCACACCGTCGTAGATCACCAGAGCGTCAAAAGCCACATTCTCGATGCCGCCTGCGGAGAAGAGCAGCGCGAGCGATTCGGAGCCCGTATTCTGATAGAGCCAACTCTGTTGGTCCAGATCGGCATAGCAGTAGGACGCTTCAATTGCTGGTTCGCCACAGGTTATCTCCACGGCGCAGAACGAATTGATGAAGCTTCCCAATGCCAAGTTGCAAAGCGCGTTCTCCGAATTCACCAAGGTGAGGATCGCCGCACTGCCCACCGGGAATGGACCTGCCGTATATGTTCCGGTGGCAGATACCACAGTGGATGGCGCACCCACATTGTTGGTGATCGACAAATTCGTTGCTGATCCCATATTCGAAACGTTTACCTGAACGGTAAAGGACTGGGACGCGCAATTCGTCAGCACATTACCCGCAGTCGCCAACGGCGCCGTACAGTCCAAACAACCAACCGTGTAATTCCATGGAGGAGAAACCCCACCATCGGCACAGCTGAAGCTGCTGTTCGAGGTCATGGTGAGCGTAAGCGCATGATCAGGATTCGTTGAAAGCACGGTGACCCCGGTCAGGTTTCCCGCATTCCCCACACCTGAGAAAAGGACCGGATCGGTAACGCTCAAGCCATCACGGATCACAAGCATATCGTTGCCTGACCCGGAGACGTTTCCACTGTTGAAGGTCAGCCGCAGTGGAAAGGTGGAATTCCCCAGGTACGTCTGCACGTAATTCTCGCTATTGCCGTAGCAGTGCGTGTACGTATCCGGGCCGCAACTGACAATACCACATGGATCATTGGTAAGATCCGGAAAACTCACATTGCAACTGCTGTCCTCACTGTGCTCCACAGTTAGATCGATCACCGATAGATCCGCGA
>JANNYL010000424.1:0-7471 GCA_031410075.1 Flavobacteriales bacterium | reverse complement strand
GCCGTGATCCTTTCATCCAATGCGGCTTTGCGTGCTTTGTTCTTTTCCGCCGAACGCAGTTGCTTCAATTCGGCCAATTCGTTCGAAAGAACAAAAGCTCTCTCTTCGACTTCCACTTCTGGTCGAACCGGTGCCGTTTCTTCAACGCGACCGTCCTGTTCCGTGGGCTGCTCATTCGAAACAGTTCCGATCCCCTGCGCCGACGCCAAGTCGAGGTCCTTCCGAGGTTCTGTTGCATTCGCGACCTGTGTGCCCTGGTTTCCTGAAGCACTCGGCTCGTTCATTCCATCGGAAATGCCACCACTGGTCTTTGTGCTCGTCGTTACGGTGTCCAAACTGTTCGGGGCCAATGCCACCTCCGTGCCCACCGTCTTGTTCGGATCTTGCTCAATACCCGTGTTGTTGGTCCCGTTCCCACTTGGAACGATCTGGGGAACTTGAACCGCACCACCTTCCTTCACACGCTTCGCCTCCATGGCAGCAGCATCCATGAGAACAGTGTTGCCTTCTGTCCGGCTCGCATCCCCTTGGTTATCCCGATCCGCAACCTGTGTTGCTGTGGATGCGAGATCTCCGCTCGGTGCGAGTGGTTCGCCCCAATCGAATGTGCGCTGCTCAAGTTGTCGTGCTTCCTCCGCAAGCGCCGCATCGAAACGCGCATCCACCGCAAGACCATCGGTACGCGAATCCGTGGTTGCGATCCGTTGACCAAGCTGCGCGATCTGTTCGTTCGTTAATTCACTAACCGTGCGGCTTGAAGCATCGGTAGCCAACCGTTTGGCCAACTCCGCTTGGCCTCGAGCCACCGTGGTCGAACGATCCGCCATGCGGGCTTTGGTGAATGCCTGGTCGTTCTCCTCCCGCAATGCCCCTAATTGCGTTTCCAGTTCCGCAAGCTCATTCGCAAGCGTTTGTTTCTTACCGCCTTTCGCTTCTGATGCTTCACGTTTCTTGCGGAAAACACGGTCTGTAAGGTCATTCTCCTCAGCACGTGCCGTGTTCGCACGCACCAACAAGGCAGCAGCCTCCCGCTCCCGATCGGTCGCCGATCGCCGCATCTTTTCCGCGGCGGTAATGCTTCCGTCCGGTGCGTTCTTCTCGTCCATTCGCCGTTTCAGCTCCACTAACTTGACCACGGTGGCGTTGTCTTCCTTTCCAGCGAGCAACGTGGTGAGTTCGGTTGCGAGCCGCGTTGCCTTTTGCGCTTTGAGAGATGTGGCCAACTGCTCCGTCTCCAACTCCTGGCCCGCACGATAAGCTGCCGTGGCCCGTTGGTTCGCGGCACGCGCGGTTTGTCGCTCACGCGCGGCCTGCATCATCGTCGAATTCTTTTCACTTTCATCACTTGTCGCATTGGCCTGCGCGACGAGTGTTTCGGCCTTGCGCGATGCCGCGTCGGCCAAGGATGCGTTCTCCAAAGCGATGCTGTATGCGGCGTTCGCTTGAACTTCCAACGATCCGGTCGCTTGAGACAACGCATCGGCATCTTCCTTCGCGATCGCCAACGCCTTCGGCTTGTTGATGTCTCCTGCAAAACCAGCTCGTGTGAGCACATCTCCTTCAGTGGTTAAACCAGGCGGAACCTCAGCAACAACGGCATGTGTTCCGACCTCCAGTTTGGCGCGGCGCCGGATCTCATCCATGGCCAAAGCGATCATGTCCTCTTCGAGCGGGGTATCGAAGTAGTTCTTGATCATAAGCTTCTCACCTCCTTGATCAACGAGGGACATTTCCTGCCGATAGGCTCGTGGCTCTTCGTTCCGTGGAATATCCACCATGCCCACATGCGTTTTACCGTTCGTCCCCGCCTCTACCATGAACTTGTACCGACCATTCCGCGGAAGTGAAAGCACATAGTCTCCATCCAGTCCCGTGCGAACATCCGCAACCGTTTCCTGCGTGAGCATATCCACCACGGTGATGTGCGCTTTGCGATCCGCTGTATTCAACTGCGAAGCGAACGTGCCCTTCAATACGGTTATGTTGAGCGGGGCCTGAGCGGTGTTTACACGGTACACGTGCAACATGCCTTGCTTGCTTTCACGACCGCTCGCGAAGCAAGCTTCCTTGCCTTCCGGATCCGTGAGGTAGAACAGATCATCATCCGGTGTGTTCACCGCGAAATCCATGTTCACGGGAGCACCGAACACATCAAGGCCTTTGTCGTAACTGCTTTTGAACACATCGTAGCCGCCCATGCTGTTGTGGCCCTTGCTGCAGAAATAGAAACTCTTGCCGTCGGGGGCCATGAACGGGTAATCTTCGTCCTCTTCGGTGTTGATATAGCCAGCAAGTTTCACTGGCGTGGCGAACTCCCCGTTCGGCATCAGTTCTGTCCGATAGATATCCCGACCGGTCCCGCTGCTCTTACCATAGCTGGCGAAATAGATCGACCCGCCTTTATCTGGCAGGTACACGAGTGCAAGGTCCTTGGTCTTCTTGTCCGCCGAAGTCTTGAGCTCATCAGGCGTAACCACGATGCGACCGCCAATACTCGACAGATCGTAGAAACGGAAGAAGTCGCTCCCAACTACTTCAACCTTGTTGTGCACATCGATCTCTTTGAGGTTCGATAACAGGTTCTGGCCATTCCGGCATTGCAGTTCGACCGCATCCACCGGATATTCCGTGAGCACCTTTTTATCAGCAGTTCCGCGAAAGCGTTCATACGCCACAAGAGCTTCCTTGAAACGATAGGTCAGGTGGTAGGCCTTTCCGAGAAAATACCACGAACGCGCATCAGGCGCCGGGCCTTGCGTGCTGCGCTTCAAATAAGCGATGGCAGCTTCTTTATCGGCACCCGCATACAGCGCGCAAACACCGTAGCGGAAGTTGAGATCGAAATCCTGTTGGTTGTTGCCAAGGAGATTTTCGTAGGCCGGATAGGCTTGGGCGTATTCGCCTTTTGCGAACAACGCATCAGCTTGTGCGCGTTGTTCCTTGCTTCCGCCTTGGGCCCATGTTGCACCAGGAACCATGAACAGTAGCATGGATCCCGCCGACCGGAACATGGTGGACCGGAAGAATGAACCCGAATATGAAGCGGAGAGATTCATGATGGGGTCGATCTGGAGAAACGCATCTTCGATTCTTCGCCTTTCAACAATCGTTTGATATTGGTGCGGTGGGTCCAGAAAACGATCACACAAAGTACGATGGCGAACCCGAGCATCACCTCGTTCTTCTCGTGCCACACCAGTTCAATCGCCAACGGAAATGCGATCACCGCCAACAACGAACCCAGCGAAACATACTTGCTCAACCCGTAAACAATTGCGAACACCCCGACACAGACCAGGGCTGCTCCCGGATGCACCGCGAGTACGCCACCCAATGAAGTGGCCACACCTTTCCCACCTCGGAACCCAGCGAATACCGGATATAGATGCCCGAGTACCGCGGCCAGGACCATGCACACGCGAAGCCATGTAAAATCCCCTGAACCGGATTCCAAACCGCTCCACCAAGCCAGTGCGCGAACCGGTGCGAATCCTTTCAAAATATCGATCAATAGAACGGGCACTCCGGCTTTAGGACCGAGCACCCGGAACGTATTCGTGGCACCAGCGTTACGACTGCCGTGCTCGCGCACGTCGAGGCCGAAGAAGGCTTTGCCCCACCACACGCTTGTTGGAATGCTCCCGCACAGGTAACTGAGTACCATCGCAATGCCCGCATACACCCAATGCATGTCCATGGTTCAAAGACCGAAGCGGTCACGGAATTCGTCCACCTTTCGTTTACCGGTCAGCATGAAGCGGAATTCGGCGTCGTCCTTTTTGGTTTCCTGCTGCATTTTGTCCTCTTTCAACTCGCTGATCATCGTGTTCCAAGCTACGTCACTGCTATACACGAGCATTTGCCCGCGTGTGTAGCTGAAGAACCAGTAGGTCTGTTCATCCAACAGCAGGAGTATGTGCATCGCATCACCGCTGCGCTTCCGCTGGAATTCGATCTTGCCTTTCAGTGTTCGGAAGATCGGCTTCTTCAAAATGGTGGCAACACCGATCGGACCTTGACTTTGCCAGCTTTGGTCATCCGCGTTCCAGCGAAGCTTAACATCCGCAAATACCAAGGGTTTTACAAGTTCTTCCGGCAACTTCTTGATCTCGCCCTTTATGCTTAGTTCGCTGATCAGCTTGTCACTTTTCTCCTTGCCCAACATTTCCCGCATGCCCTTTTCATAGGGTGTCTTGGTGATGTCAACAGCCTTCTGCTCCGGATACGCGAGAATATCGGTGGCCATTTTCTCCAATGCGTTCTCATGGAAGAAGAAATCGATGTACATGCTCACCTGCGCCATCACCCGGGCACTGTCAGCACGGAGATCGAGGGTACCGAAGTCCTGGACTTTCACACGACCCAATTCCGTTCCGGTGCCTATCCGACCGTTCGCCGTGAGCGCACAACTTTCTGTACTGAGTGTGACGAGATCCCCGGCCTGTTCAGCTGAACGGATCTTTTCCTTGCTGCCGATCAAGTAGTTCTTCTTCGCCTTGTCGAAGAACAGAAGACCCTTGGCTGCGATAATTGTACGATCGGCCTTGGCTTCTTTACGACTGAGGAATGTACCGTACGGTTTGAACGGATCTTCGCTCGTAATGAAGATACCAGCGCCGATGTCCGATCCACTATTGTCACTGAGGGAATCACCCACCGGGATGAACACCTCATTGGGGTCGATCTTTCCTGAGAAGCGCATCCACTCTTTTCCGATACCCGCGCAATCATGCAGGATCCTGGTGCTTCCGGTGAAGGTGAGCTCCTTGCTTCCCGCTTGCAACAAGACTTCACCATAGTAATCGAAAGCCGGACTCAATTGGAAGCGCTCGTCTTCCCCGATGCGTCCTCGTGCATATGTCTGATAGGAAGTATCGACGTTGATGTTCGCAAAATGGAACTTGAACGCCTTCTTGGTTTCATCCACATAATCGTAATCGCCGCTCGCGTTGTAGTCGCGCTTGGCCTTGATGTTCACCGTGGCATTGTATATCGTGTGGTTCTTGGTAATGGCGTTCGCAGTGATCACGGCGTTCGTTATCGGGTCCATTTCCGCATTTCGGCGGATGCGCACCCGATTGCTGTCCGGCGTAATGAGCGCATCGGCCACATGGATGTATTGTACCTCGTTGGCGGTGATCAAGTGCTGCTTCAGATCGTATCGCGCTTTCGGTGCCATGAAACTCAAGCTATCCTGATCGGCTCGTGTGCTGATGAAGTTGCTGCCTGACAGTTGCAGGTCTTCGTTCACAGCAGCCACTTTCCGGTCGCTCTCCAATTCCAGATCGCCTTGGTCCATGAACCACTTGAAGCGGTCCATGTAGCACATGTACTGGTTAACGGGGAATTCAACCTTGGTCTCGTTGCCATTGCTCACGAACTCACCTACGCGCTCGTCCAATTTCACGGTAGCGTTCACATTATCCGTCTTGAACGCGATGCTGGCGGTATCGCCTTCAGTCAATCGGAAGTCGCTTGTGTCGGCGTGCAACTTCATCGTTTCGAACTGGAAGAGCTTGCTCTTGAGCGTTGCATTGGTGAAGTCGATAAGGCCCGCACCGGTCATTCCTTTTGGTGTGAGTTCGGTTTGCCCGTGCAGATAGGCGGCCTTGTCATACATCACCATCGGTGCTGTGATCTGCTTCGCCAGCAACACATCCTTGGCCGGTTCAAGGCGAATGAAAACATTGCTCGCGTGAACGTTCGGAACATTCATTGTAGCACTGGAAACGGCGCCGTTGTACAACGTATCCGCTACCCCGAAGGTCGTATCGGGTGTGAAGTAAAGATCACTGCTGCGTGCGATCGTGGTCAGGTACGTAAGGTCACCTGATCCGTGCAGGCCCTTGTAGTCCAGGCGCAACGTATCCGCGAATTTGGCTTTCTTGCCATAGAGGGGCAATCCGCCATCACCGGTGTAGCGCACGAATCCGAGCGCGTAATCCTCTTGCAAACGCAACGTTTCGCGAATGTCAGGAAAGATCCCGCCACTCATCAAGGTACCGGGGAAGTACAGTCCTGCGTTGGTGAAATTGTCCAGACTATCGATCAGGAACGGATCGCTTTTATAATAGAACTTATCGCGCAAATAGGCTCCCTTCTGGATCGCTTTCCGGTCATAGAAAACATAGCTCTCCTGCGCACTGTTGAATTTCGGGAAGGCAGGATATCGCCCTTCCATCTTGCCGTTCCGCTCCACCTGTTGGATCCCGCTCTTGTTGCTGGGCTCATCGATCTCCAACGTACCCGTTACCTTCTCCAATACGTTCTTCACCCGGATCAAACTCGTTTCCCCGTTCTCATTGGCTTCGAAACTGTCCGCATAAAAACTGACGCTGTCCACGTTCAACAGATCGATGATGAAGGGGTCGTAGTGGAAGTAGTATTCCTTGCCGTAGTAGGTGAGCTTGCCCGCCACGATGTTGCCTCCAAACGAGAAATCCCGCCCTTTCTTCACCGTTACTTCCTTGTTGCTCGGATAGATCTTCACGTCCTGTGAATCGCTCAGGATAATGCGCGCCACGCCCTTCAATGCAAGGTCGTAGTTGAGCAAATTGATCGTGCCGTTCACACCGTCAGCCGCGGAACTCGTGAATTGCAGAACGTCATAATCGGTCTTTTTCGCACTGGCGAGAACATGCTCCGCAAGGCGAGGCAGTATATGTATCGATTCAGTTTCGGGATCGTAGTTGATGTAGCGCTTGACCGCCATATCGAACAACAACGGCACTACCTGGGGCTTTTGAAGCTTTGTGAACACAGCGAACTCGGTAGCGCTGAAATCATTGCCCACCTTCTTGCTGAATTCCCGAAGTCGGCTCAATGGGTGCACCGCATCGGTACCAAGCATCGCTTCATATCGTGCACGTTTGAAGAAGTTGTTGCTCTCAAAAACGGTTTTGGTTTGCGAGCTTCCCTGAAGGTTGCTGATCTCCAACACAGGATCTCCCTGTTTCCACCGAAGCTCTTCGAAGTGCATGTCCAACTTGTGGAAACTGTCGTAGAACGGCGCAAGGCTAAGGCCCTCTTCGTTCTTGATTATCGTCAGCATTCGCTTGTCCTTTCGAAAGCGCACGTTCACACTCGGGTGCGAGATCGAATCCTTGTCCATGCGTATGGACACCGCTACACCCTCCCCCACGATCTTGTCCGGCTCGATGGTGTAAACAACACCCGATGTAACAATGAACGGTTGCTTGTCCTTGTAGAAGGTGAGGAACGCCGGTTCTTCACGTGTACCGTAGCCCTGAAGCTTGGATCCCTGAAAACTGAAACCGCCTTCAAAGTCGATCCCTTCCATGATGTCTCGGATCTTCTTACGTCGATCATAGCTCTCGAAGCGCGGATAGGTCGCCTTCTCGGCGGTCACGTTCGCCAACACTTTATCCGTTACTCGGCCCAATAATGCTTTGTCGAAATACGGATCGTTGAAACTCACACTGTCCACTTCGATCTCCGAACTCTTCACTTT
>JANNYL010000423.1:0-5540 GCA_031410075.1 Flavobacteriales bacterium | reverse complement strand
CCAGAAGAAGAGGTACGGTGAAATGGTGGTGCCGAGGATGCCCACCAACGCCATGAAGTAGGCCTCGCTGTTGGTGAAAGTGGGCAGCAACGTGCTGCGCAAAACAGCAGGCCAGTCGGTATCGATCAGAAAGGGGATGAGGATGTAGCTGAACAACACGATGCAAAGCCACTTGAGCACCCGTGCGATACGCGCATACGACCAAACGATGATGGTGTACAGCAGGATGCCCGTGAAAGCGATGGAGAACAACGCGGCCGGTACGCGCGGGAACAAGAGGTTGCCCACCGCGCCCATGCCCGCAATGTCCGCACCGATGTTGAGCACGATGGAGGGGAAGCTGATGCACAGGATCACGTACATGAGCGGCTTGGAGTAGTGCCGCTTGATGGTGCCCATGAGCCCTTCACCAGTGACCATGCCGATGCGGGCGCACATGCCTTGGATGGCCACCATCAATGGGAAGGTGACCACGGCTGTCCACAGCAATTGTGGCCCGAAGCGCGCACCGGCTTGCGTATACGTGGCGATGCCGGAGGGGTCATCATCGCTGGCACCCGTGATGAGGCCGGGTCCGAGCAATTTCCACGAACGCTTGATCCGCTGAAGGAAGCGGTTCTTCCGAGCATGCCGGTGCCCTGCATCAGCACCGGTGGGCACAGGAGATCGCATGGCGTGAAGATGGTGACTCGTCAGGAAATGATCGGCGACTGTTGTCATGAGCGTTCGCCGGTGAACTCCGGATGAAATGCGCATCGCTTCGTGTGGGTGGCGAACTGAACCCGCGTACTGAACCGACGTCGCACAGACGTTCATCATGGCGTGCGGTCCACTCCCGCTACACCTGCCCGTGCAGGCAAGCAGCGATGAACAACCCACAGACGGTGAACAGTTTTTTTACGACGCAAAGAAGCACCCAACCGGCTTCCTAGGTTCACTTCGCTTTTCGCTAACAAGCACTCCTCGGTCGGTGCTCAGTGGTGAAGATCGTCCGAATTCGCCACCTCGTTGTCCGAGCTTCCGTCTATTTTGCCCTCATCATGTTCCCTCGGCTGCTCTCCGCATGGCTCTTTTCGGTTTGCTCGTCGTGCGCAGTGGTATCCGCCCAGGACGGCATCTTCGACGTATGGAAGGGCGACGACCGGGTGGGGCACATCACCGTGGGCCGCACCATCGCTGGGAACCGGACGTCCTATTGGATGACGTCGATCTCCTCGTTCGACATCATCTGGAAGCAGAACGTACGCTCCATAACAGCCACCGAGTACGTGAACGATCAAGTGACGGCCTGCTACAGTTCCATGCACGTGAACGAAGCCGTGCGCGATAGCAGCCGCATGCTCACTATGGGCGGCAAAGCCATGTGCTTCGTGCATCCCACATCGTACTTCGAGGGCGACGCAACCAACCCGTGGACCACCGCCCGCATGTATTACGAGGAGCCCAGCGGCCAGCACAGCATCTTTGTGGAAAGCGCCTTGCACAACTGCCCCTTGCAGCGCATAGCCGAGGGTGAATACCGTTTGACCCTGCCCAACAAGAAACGCAACTATTACATCTACCGCAACGGCGTGTTGCACGAGATCCGCATCGAACGCACCTGGTTCGATCTGGTGTTCAAACGGGTGTGATCAGCTTACCAACTTGCCCGTGGATCTTCAGATCTCTTCGGCTACTTCAACCCAATGCGTTCCACATCACTCGGCCTATCTTTTGGAGATCACATATCCCAGTGAGAATTGGAACATCCGACCAGTCACCTTCCATTGTTCATTTATAAGGAGCACCCCGAACGGATGTGCATAGCGAATGCTTACCGATGCACGTGATGTGAAACGATACGCACAGTCCATGAAAAGCGCGAATCGCACCTTCTTCAAGTAGGACATCCTGTCCTCCGTGCGATCGAAGGTGTTCGGCGATACACCGCCTCGATCCCGCTGATCCGCAGCAACAAGCACCAACGGCCCAGCTCCGAGATCGAACTGCAGGGCTTTCCCCGCGCGAATGGCCATACAGAAAGGTGCTTCGAGCGTGCTCATGGACAGCACCCACCTGCCTGGATCTGATGGCACGCCAGTGCTAAAGGCGTAAGAGATACGGCGCACATCAAAAAGCAGTTCTCCATGAAAGGCCAACTTCTTCTCGGTGTTTGTTTCCAAGAACACACCCGCATGATAGCCCCAGCCGCTGAGGCTCTCGCCTTGCTGGGGTAGAGGGGCAAATGGATCGAACTTCTTGTCGAGCGAAGTCAGGGTCGCCCCTGCTTTCAACCCGAATTGCACTTGCGCAGGAACCTGCGAAGGGACGATCACAAGGCCAATGGCCAGCAGCGAATTCAACAAGAAACTGCGCATATGGCCAATATAGCACGCCCTACAGAACGAAAGTTCAGCGCCAGCTACGGATCGATCTCTTCAGCAAACACGGTCCGTGAACGGATCTTGGCTCTCTCACTTCAACCCCCTGCGTTCCAATAGCGGCTCCACCTCGGCATCGCGCCCACGGAAGTCACGGTACAGTTGGCCACTCTCTTTGCTGCCACCTTGTGAGAGAACGGTGCTGCGGAAGTGCATGCCGTTCTCGCGCTTCAGGCCACCTTGCTCCGCGAACCACTCGCAAGCATCGGCATCCAGCACTTCGCTCCACATGTAGGCGTAGTAGTTGGAGCTGTATCCCCCACCCCAGATGTGGCTGAAGTAGCACGTCTTGTATCGCGGTGGAACTTGTGCGTTCAACAGACCGTATTTCTTCAAGGCGTTCTGCTCGAAGGCATCAACATCGGTCACCAGCGGCGCATCGGCACCGAGCGAATGCCATTCGATATCCAACAACGCCGCGGCCAGGTATTCGCTGGTCATGTAGCCTTGGTTGAAGGTCTTGGCGTTCTTCATCTTTTGGATAAGTGCAGCAGGCATCACTTCGCCGGTCTTGTAATGCTTGGCGTAATTGGCCAGCACCTGCGGATCGGTCCCCCACAATTCGTTCACCTGACTGGGGAACTCCACGAAATCGGTGGTGGTGGCCGTACCGCAGAAGAGCGGGTATTTCTGGCGGCTCAGCATGCCATGCAACGCGTGGCCGAACTCGTGGAAGAGTGTGGTGACATCATCAAAACTGAGCAAGCACGGTTGACCTGCAGCGGGCTTCACGTAGTTGCAGTTCTGCGTGATCACGGGTTGTTGGCCGAGCAGCTCGCACTGATCCACGTAGCTGTCCATCCATGCACCTCCATTCTTGTTGTCGCGGGCGTAGTAGTCGCCATAGAACAGGCCGATCACCGTGCCACCGGTATCGATGATGTCGAACACGCGCACATCGGGATGGTATACGGGCAGGTCGTTCCGCTCCTTGAAGGAAACACCGTAGAGTTCCTGCGCGGCGAAGAAGACACCGTTCTGCAACACCGTTTCGAAATTGAGGTAAGGCTTCAACGCAGCCTCATCCAGATCGAATTCGGCTTTGCGCACTTGTTCGCTGTAGAACTCCCAATCCCATGGTTCCAGGGTGAACCCACCAGCTTGCTTGTCGATGACGGCTTGCAGTTTGGCGGCTTCAGCCTTCGCGTTCTTCGCAGCAGCCGGTGCCAAACCACCGAGCAGTTTCAAAGCCGCTTCTGATGTCTTGGCC
This sequence comes from Flavobacteriales bacterium, assembly GCA_031410075.1. GTDB lineage: Bacteria > Bacteroidota > Bacteroidia > Flavobacteriales_F > PHOS-HE28 > PHOS-HE28. The sequence goes on along the minus strand of JANNYL010000423.1, from coordinate 1,910 downwards.
ATCTGATCGTCCATTACGTACGTGGCCCAATTCGGGAAACCGAGCAGTTTCGCCTTTTGCGCACGCAACTGTGCCAGACGCGCCACGATGGACTTGTTGTCGAAATCGCCACCGTGCCCATTACGAGACACACTGGCTTGGTAGATGCGCTTGCGCAGTTCGCGGTTCTTCAGCGAAGAAAGCACAGGCTGCGTGGTGGTGTTCAAGATGTCGATGAGCCATTTGCCCTCCTGCCCTTTCGCTTTCGCAGCTTCAGCGGCAGCGGCCATCCCTTCTTCGCTCATGCCCTCCAGTTCTTCCTTCTTGTCCACGATGATCGCGGCTGCCGAACGGTCCTTCAGGATGTTGTCCTGGAACTTGGTGCTCAGATTCGCTTCTTCTTCGTTCAGCTTCTTCCACTCCTCTTTCGCCGCACCGCTCAACAACGCACCTGCGCGCAAGAAGCGAGCGTAATAGCGTTCCGCCAAACGCACTTGCACAGGATCCAAACCAGCGCTCAATCGCGCATCGTATACCGCTTTCACGCGTGCGAAAAGCCCCTCGTTCAATGTGATTGCGTCGCCATGAGCGCTGAGCTTCGGAGCCAGGTCGGCCTTAACGGCTTGCAGGCTGTCGTTGGTGGCACTGCTTGTGAGGTTGAAGAAGATCTTGCTTGCACGGGCAAGGTCGAGACCGCTCATCTCCATGGCCACGATGGTATTCTCGAAGGTCGCGGGCTCCTTGTTGGTGACGATCGCGTCCACCTCTTCCAACTGCTTCTTCATGCCCGCTTCGATGGCTGGGCGGTAGTCGGAATCCTTCAGTTTATCGAACACGGGAGCCTGGAACACGAGCGTGCTCTTGGCGGCGAGAGGGTTGGTCATTGCAGTGGTGACGGTTTTCTCTACCGGTGGGGCAGCTTCGCCACAACCGATGACGAGTGCGACAGGCAGAAATACGAGCGAAGAAAGTACTGGTTTCATAGGTGCGCAAAAAGGGACCGCGAAGATGGTGCATTGCTTCCATCCCCGTTAACGAACAGGTGCGAAGCGTGAAAGCGGCGATGCGCGGTTCGGCGTGGGTACACCTCACCCGCGGATCACCCTCAAGGAAGTTGCTGCAACCGCACGTTGTTCGGGGTGGTATTCCCCACATTGATCAGGATGGGATCCCGGTCATTCTCCGTGCCGATGTATTTCGCCGTGCCATCCATGTTCACGTCCGTGACCAAGTACCCGCTGATGGTGTTGTTCGGGGTGGTGCTTCCGACCGCGATCAGGATGGGATCACGATCGTTGCCAGCCCCAGTGTATTGCAGGTTCACATCACCGGTTGCGTTACCCGCCCAAAGCACTTGAACACTTCCCACCGTCTTCCGTGGTTCGGTGCCGTATGTGCCGGTGGCCAATAGCTTGAAGTCGACCGTGGTCGCACTGCTGCCTAAAGCGATCGCGCCGGAAGTCATGCATCCGAAGTGGTTGCGGTGTCGCACGGCCACGTAATAATTGCCGGCCACGGAACAGAAGCCGAGCGATGAGGTTCCATCCAACGCGACCACATCACCGTCGCGTTGCAACAAGGCTGCTTTGCGCTCTACCACGGTTGCGGGTACACTGGCATTGCGCAGTTCCACAACCACCCAATCAACGATCGCATTAGCACCCGTGGTGGTAAGAACGCTCGCGGAAATAGTGGTTACTCCAGTTACGGCGAGCCCAGCAGCCGTGTACGGTTCGGTCAGGGGCAACACGTTCTGTTTACGCAGTGAATCCGTCATCAGTGAATTGGCTGTTTTGTAAGGTCCTTCGAGCAACGCTTTCACCGAGACCAGGATAGGCGGTGCCACTTCGCACGGAGTTGTGGAAGTGGTGAAGTTGGAGGGTTCACCATAACCCGATTGCGACCCGGCGCAGTTGGGTTTCACCTGAAAA
>JANNYL010000422.1:0-1321 GCA_031410075.1 Flavobacteriales bacterium | reverse complement strand
TTGTGTGCAGCCATCGTTCGCCAGGATGGAATCAACCAATTGGGCTGCAAAGGGATAACACTCTTGTGCTACCTGTTCCGGTGAGAACGAGGGTCTTTGACTTTGCTCCTGCAAAACCACATAGTCCCACGCTTGTTGGTTTATTGCCGCCAGCGTTGGTGCATAGGAGGAGTGAGCCTCGAACGTGTACCCACCAGGTGTCGATGACGCAACGTTCACCGTGTCGCCCAAGGAAAGTGCGACTTGCTTGAAAATGTTCGGCAGATCGTTCACGTAGGTGTAACTGTTCCCGATAAAAAGCACGTTCGTTTGCTGCGCAAAGGAGATGCCTGGCAAAAGGAGCATTGCCGAAATGAGCTTCTTGGTCATCGGATATTCGCGAAACCGCGGAGTTTGGGCACAACGCCTGTGAATGTGGTGCCTACGAACTTCACGATCCGCTCCAAAAGCTCCATGTCCTCTTGTTCGATCTTCTTGAACCGGATACAGCTCTTCCCACAATTCCGTGTGCGCAGATCATTCTTGAACACACTTAGCATTTCCTTGGGCATCAGATAGAAGGTGATGTGTTCCTTTTGACTTGCCAAGGCGAACAATGGTTGTCCATCGATGTGGAACGTGGGCACACCGTAAAGCATGTCTTCTTTGCATTTCGGCCATTGCAATTGGATCATGTACCGGATGCGTATCATGTCCGCGTGTCGAGCCGCAGGGAGCTGCTCGAAATATTCGACCGTGGAAAGTCTGGGTTTATGCAGCATCGATATTTGCCCTTGAGGCGATCGCACGTCAGGGTGTTCGATTCATCTGAACGCTTCCGTGAATGCCGAGGGACGCGCTGAAGATCGGAGATCCACGCCTTCCGGTCATCACCCTTGAGATGGAAAGTTGAAAATGTTCTTCAGAGCAGGACACGCCCGTCGTCCATCACGATGTTGCGGTCTGTACGCGCAGCGAAGTCATTGTCGTGCGTAACGATCAGCAGAGAACGTGTCTTTTCAGCCGCGATCTTTTTGAAGATGTCGAAGACGATGGCACTGTTGCGGCTATCCAGGTTGCCCGTCGGTTCGTCGCCCATGATGATGAGCGGATCATTGATGAGGGCGCGTGCGATGGCCACGCGCTGCTTCTGGCCGCCGCTCAATTGGTTCGCCATCTTCAGCGCTTGGTCGTGCACATCGAGGTCCTTCAGTAGTTCCATGGCCCGCTGTTCCACTTCGGCAGCGCTTTTCCGAGCCAATTTCAATCCTGGCAGCATCACGTTCTTCAAAGCGCTGAATTCGTTCAACAGGTAATGGAATTGGAACACGAAGCCGATCTT
>JANNYL010000421.1:0-8481 GCA_031410075.1 Flavobacteriales bacterium | reverse complement strand
CTACAGCCGCGTAGGAGCAAACTGCTGTACAGACCCTTCACTGGCGGTCCACTATTACAATTACCTGCGCAGTATCTGGAAGGATGGAGAAGCTCAGACGTATGGAGAAGATGGCTACAATCCCCAGATCACCAATGCTGTACCAGCTCGTTACATGTTTCCGGGCAACAGTGATCCAGTGGGCTGGGGTACCGGTTGTGTCCCTCAGGCGGCATGGCAGGAGCAGGCTCAGACCAGTCCTGACCGCCGATTTATTCAGAGCGCAGGCCCCTTTACGTTGGAGCCTGGAGCATACAATAACATCACGGTTGGTGCAGTATACGCCCGTGCGGTCGCAGGTGGGGCATTCGCAAGCGTGATCGACCTCCGTCGTGCAGATGACAAAGCCCAGGCATTGTTCGATAACTGCTTCCGGATCCTCGATGGCCCGGATGCTCCGAGCGTCAGCATCCAAGAGCTGGATCAGCACTTGGTTCTGTATTTGACGAATCCCGTTGGAAGCAACAACGAGAATGAGGAATACGAAGAACGGGATCCGATCATTCCGATAGGTGAAGACAGTCTTTATCGTTTTCAAGGTTACCAGATCTACCAAGTGAAGGATGCCAACGTCAGTGTGGCGGATCTGGGTGATGTGAACAGTGCTCGCTTGCTGGCCGTCTGTGATGTTGCGGACTCCATAGGGCGCCTGATCAATTATATCCAGGACCCTGAGATCGGATTACCAGTGCCAACAGAAATGGTGAATGCGCCGGACACTGGCGTGTTCCACTCGTTGCGCGTTGATTTTGATCTTTTCGCAGTGGGGGATCCACGATTGGTGAACTACAAGACGTACTACTACATAGCGCTGGCATACGGCTACAATAACTACGAAGATTTCAGCACGTCCCAACTTACCGGGCAGGCTTTCCCATACTTGGCAGGTCGTAAAGCTGCTGCGGGTGCTATTCGCAGTTATTCGGGCATACCCCATCCACCATCCAGCGAGGCCGGTGGTACGGTGCAGAACTCGCAATACGGAGACGAGTTCGCCATTACTCGTATCGAAGGCCAAGGCAATGGTGGCCGCTCCTTGATCATGACCCGTGAGAGTGAATTGGCGATCCTCGGCAGCAGTACCGGTCGAATTGACCAGATCAATTATTTGAAAAGCAAGGGACCCATCGGAGTGAAAGTGGTGGATCCATTGAAGGTGCCTGCGGGCAATTTTGAAGTATGGTTCCGGGATATTACCGCCTTGCCTTTACCCAACAATGTACTGGATTACGAAAAGTTGAACGATGCCACTTGGTTTATGGTGCGGTTGAATGACCAGGGCATTGGGACGGATACCATTTTCAGTGATCGTACGATCGAGGTAGCCAACGAACAGTTGATCCCTGATTGGGGTATCTCGGTCACATTGGATCAGACAGCTTACAGCAATAGTGACAAATTCACCGTGCCCTTGGACCCTTTCTTCGAATACATAGGCGCCTCGGAGATAAATGATTTCTGGTACCTGCCTATTGTTGATCAGGACGGTGATAACGCCTTTAACTGGGTGCGATCCGGGACTGCGATCGATGATGCCATCACCTACAAGGATTATGAGGGAGAGGATGATGGTGAAGCCTACGAAAGGAATGTGTTCGGATGGGCACCGTTCGCATTGGTGGGGGATACGGCTTTCCAACCGGCGGATCCGCTGATCGCCAGCGCGCTCGGAGGTGCCAAGATCAGCGAAACATCAAGCACCTTGGTTGTATTCACGCCCAATAAGGAGCATTGGACGCGGTGTGTCGTAGTGGAAGAGAACAACATACCCTCACTGCATGGTGGTGTTGCCAAGCTTAAATTGAAGACGTCGCCAAGTATTGACAAAAACGGCAGGCAGGCTGGTGATGATGGTTACAACAGCAGTGAGGGAGGTTTTATCAGCGCAACAGGAATGAGTTGGTTCCCCGGTTACGCGATCGATGTGGAAACCGGCGAACGGCAGAACATGGCCTTTGGCGAAGACAGTTTCTGGGGTGGTGATCTTGGCCGGGATATGATCTGGAACCCGAACAGTGTTCTCGCGAACAACCAAGGCTTTCCGTTGATGGCAGGAAGCCATTGGATCTATACGTTCAAGAATCGTCGGCGTATGAAGTCCAACATAGTGGAGATGCCGAGCTACGACAATGGTCAATTCGCATTCGATAAGCTCAATAGTGATGGCGCGGCGGATCGTGTGCGCGTATGGGCAGCGTGCAACTGGGTGGGTTCAGGCGCATTGCAACCCACATCCAACTACTTGCCAATGGAAGATGGCTTCATTCCAAAGGAGTTGCGTATTCGATTGAACGTGAACAAACCATACCTCACCTACCTCCCTTATCCAGGTGAGCCGGTACCGGGTGTGAACATTGACCGTAACGGTGGCTTACCACTGTACACGTTCAGTACCAGTGGATCGGAAACACTCACTGGTGTTAATAGCGTGCAAGAGGACGGCTTGAGTTTGATAGGTGTCGTGCCTAATCCATACTATGCATTTAGCGGATACGAGACCAGTCGCTTGGATAACCGGGTGAAATTCACCAACCTCCCGCGCACGTGTGTCATCAGTATCTACAATGTGGGAGGTACGTTGGTGCGGAAGTTCAAGAAAGACAACGACCTGACCTATTTGGATTGGGACCTGAAAAACGGCTATAACGTGCCCATTGCAGGTGGAACCTATATCTGCCATATCGAAGTGCCGGGAGCGGGAGAAACTGTTCTCAAGTGGTTCGGCGTTATGCGGCCTGTTGACCTTCAGAACTTCTGATGATATTGGAACCGATGGACATGAAGAAGACGATGCAACGAAGGACTCTCTCAGCACTTGTGCTTGCTGCGGCATGTACTTCATTTGCTTGGGCGGGCAATCCGGATCGAGCTGGTTCTGCAGGGGCCACTCAATTGCTTATCAATCCATTCGCACGGAGCGGTGGCTGGGCCATGGCGAATTCATCCAGCTTGCGAGGTGTGGAAAGCATGTTCGCGAATGTTGCGGGCTTGGCGCGGGTGAAAAAAACCGAAGTGTCCTTTACAACCACGAATTGGCTGCAAGGCAGTGATGTTCGCATCAATGCATTTGGATTAGGTCAAAAAGTGGGTGAGAGCGGGGTGCTCGGGCTCATGGTTACCAGTATTTCATACGGAGAGATCCCGATCACGATCGTGGATCAACCAGCCGGTGGTATTGGAACGTTCCGGCCTACCTCGAGCAATCTCGGCATTGCTTATTCGAAGGAATTCTCGAACAGCATTTTTGGCGGTATTGTGGTTCGTGTCGCTACGGAGAGCATTTCCAACGTCCGGGCCTCCGGTTTCTGCTTCGATGCGGGTATCCATTATGTTACCGGACCTACCGACAATATGCACTTCGGTATCTCTTTGAAGAATGTTGGCCCTCCCATGAAGTTCAATGGTGATGGATTGGCTGTTCAGGGGCTTCTTTCTTCTGGGAGTGATCAACTCACCATTCAACAACGGAGCGAGCGGATCGAGCTGCCATCGATGATGAATATCGGAGCTGCGTACGACTTGAACATCAGCGAACTGCACCGCGTCACGTTCGCCGGAAATTTTACGAGCAACTCCTTCACCAAGGACCAGTTCGTACTTGGCGTGGAATACGCGTTCAAGAAAATGATCCATCTGCGTGGAGCTTATTTGTACGAGAAGGACATCACCGACGACAAGCTCCGTGAAACGGTATTTACCGGAGCAAGTGGTGGTATCAGCGTTGATTTTCCTTTTGGTCCGGAAAAAGGCAATACGCTGGCCTTTGACTATGGCTACAGGGCAACAAATCCCTTCAGCGGCATACACCAGATCGGTGTGCGGTTGAGCCTCTGATCCTTTACTGGGTTACTTTTGAATTGGACTCCTTCGGGGGTCCTTTTCACTTCCACACATAGCCTGTTTTCCGCAACTTCGCCAACGAAGAGGATGAACTATCCGCATCATTCCGCACCCATCGCATGAGCACGCCCGCGTATTACACCGAAGAAGGTCTGAAGAAGTTGCAAGATGATCTGCATCGTATGAGGACCGTTGATCGACCTCACCTGAGCCAGCAGATCGCGGACGCACGCGACAAAGGCGACCTGAGCGAGAATGCTGAGTACCATGCAGCCAAAGAAGAGCAAGGTTTGTTGGAGGCACGTATCGCCAAAATGGAGGAAGTGATGGCTAGTGCTCGCATTATTGAGCCTGGCATGATGGATATCAGCAAAGTGTTCATCCATACCACGGTGAAAGTCCGTCACACGGTAAGTGGATCCGAAAAGCACTTCACGCTGGTTGCCGAAAGTGAATCGGATATCAAAACCGGGAAGATCAGTGTGAGTTCACCCATTGGTAAAGGGCTGCTGGGCAAGGCTGTTGGTGAAGTTGCGGAAGTGATCACTCCAGCAGGGAGTACGAAGTTCGAGGTCATCGAGATCACGCGCTGATGCCGAGCCTATTCACGCGCATCATACGTGGCGAGATACCATGCCACAAAGTGGCTGAGGATGACCATTTTCTGGCATTCCTGGATATCAACCCGCTTCGTGAGGGGCACACACTTGTAATACCGAAAGTGGAAGTGGACAAATTCTTCGATCTGCCGGTAGACGTGCTTTCCGGTATCATGCCGTTCTCACAGTCAGTGGCAAGGAAGATCGCGAAGGTTGTGCCTTGCGACAGGATAGGTGTAAGCGTGATCGGGCTGGAAGTTCCGCATGCGCATGTTCATTTGATCCCCATAAACAGCATGGGGGACATGGACTTTTCCAAGCCCAAGTTGAAGTTCAGCCCCGAAGAGTTCACTGTGATCGCAGAGCGTATCAAGAACGCTTGAGCCACAACCTGGTCTTACTGTTATTTGATGCGTTCCGGGTTGTTGCGCACAAAGCTGCCCCAATCGCTGGACCCGCGCGATGTGCCACTTTTCGCTTTGGGTCGCGTAATGCTGTTCCTGCTGAAATGATGGCACACCGCAACGGCCAAGGCATCTGTAGCGTCTGTTGAATTGGGCAATTCCTTGACCCCAAGAATGCTGAGCAACATGGCCGCGACTTGTTCCTTGGTAGCGTTGCCATTCCCTGTAATACTCTGTTTCACTCGCTTTGGGGCGTACTCGGTAATGGCGATGTCATGTTGAAGAGCTGCCGCGATCGCCACCCCTTGGGCACGCCCCAACTTGAGCATGCTTTGTACGTTTTTTCCGAAGAACTGTGCTTCGATCGCGAGTTCATCAGGATGGTGTTTTTCGATGATCGCTGTTGTCTGCCGGAAGATGGCCTGCAACTTCAGCGTATGGTCATCTTGGGCGGGGAAGCGGATCGCGCCGGCTTCTAGCAGGGTCACTTTGAGACCTTCCTCCAGCAGCACACCAAAGCCCATCACAGTGGTGCCTGGATCGATACCCAAGATGATGCGTTCAGTGGGTAAGGCCACTCCGGTACTTTTGATCGTCTTCATACACACCGTTCGATCTTTCCGTGAGCCGTCGCAACTTGTTATTGATACGCTGGGCGGTCTTCATGATCGCCTGCGGTTTCTTGTGGGTGCGCATCACACGTCAGCAAAGTAAGCACGACCTCTGGAGCGAGTGGCTCGCTGGTGTGGATCGCGTACCGCTATGGTCAGTTCTGGCGGTATTCCTGCTCATGCTTGTGAACTGGGGCATCGAAGCATGGAAATGGCGCTGGTTGATGAACCACGTGGAACGCATGACCTTTCTCCGCGCTTTCAAAGCGACGATCGCCGGAACGAGCATTGGGATCATCACCCCTAACCGGGTTGGAGAATTCGCAGGGCGAGTGCTTTTTCTCGCGCCCGAGAATCGGTGGCAGGGTGGCTTCGCAACCGCGCTCGGCAGCATTGCCCAATTCGTGGTCACGCTGATGGCGGGCGGCGCGGCACTGGGCCTGCAGCGCATTTCGGTCTTGAACGCGGATGGGGTCAACGAATTCGAAACGGTTGGATCGTTGGCGCTTATTGCCTTGGTCGCCGGCGGTGCTGTGGTGCTTTTTTTCTCGCCTCGGCTGCTTAGGCAGTTGTTCTTGATGGTTCCATTTCTCAAGCGATGGGAGAGTGCGTCCGGCATTCTGGAAGGATACCGTCGCCCTGAGTTGATCCGGGTGATGGGCCTTAGTGTGTTGCGATACGTGGTGTTCACTTTCCAGTTCATGTTGGTTTTGTCCGTTGTGGCGGATATTCCATTTGCCGGGAGTATGCTTGTTGTGCCGATCATCTATCTGTTGACCACTTTGGTGCCCACCATGATGCTTACCGAGTTGGGTGTGCGAGGATCCGTTGCGGTCGCCTTGTTCGATCAAATGGGATCCCCGGGAGCAGTATTGCTCGCGTCGTTCCTTGTGTGGCTCATCAACATCGCCACACCCGCTTTGGCGGGTAGCCTCATTCTGTTGTTCGCGCGGATCCGCTCAGCCCGAGACCCACAATGAGCGCATCGCTCTTTTTATGCTTGTGTGCTTTTGGCGCTGCGCTCGTCTTTGCGCTGGTGGTGAATGGTTGGCGGCAGCGGATCGTTGAAGAACTTGGAAGTTCAACTGGGTCAACCGTTGAGGAGGATCTACCCGTTGTAAGTCTCTTGGTTCCCGTTCGCAATGGTGCTGAGACGATCACCGGTTTGCTCCAGGACCTGTATGCACAGTACTATTCCAAAGAAAAATTGGAAGTTCTGGTCCTCGACGACCACAGTGAGGACCGTACTGTTGCGCTTGTGCAGGGGTTCATGCGCACTTGGCCACAGTTGGGCCTCGTTAGCCTAAAAGGCGAAGGCAAAAAAGCTGCGATCACCGAAGGAGTGCGAATTGCGAAAAGTGAATTGATCATCCTTACCGATGCCGATGCACGCTGCGGCCCGGAGCGGGTTGCCTCGATCACTTCACGTTGGCAACGAACGAAGCCTGATCTGCTGTTGATGCCGGTCTTCACCGAAGGCGATGGGTCGTTGCTCGGGTTGATCCAGCGCGAGGAACAAGCGGGGCTCGCGGCTGTTGCGGCGGGATCAGCATTGGGCGGTGTGCCTGTATTGGCAAATGGCGCGAACATGGCATTCACGCGATCCGCTTTTACGGATGTGGGGGGCTACAAAGGGGATCCGTTCGCGAGTGGGGACGATCTTTTCCTGTTGGATCGAATGAAACAAGCCGGAAGGAGGATCGACTATGTACTTGATCGCCGCGCGCTGGTGACGGTGTTGGCAGAACCTACATTCCAGCGATTTTGGCAACAGCGCTTGCGTTGGGCAGGTAAGATGCGCGGGGTGCCGGGTGCCGGAAAATGGACCGGTACGATCGCCCTGTTGCTCCCGTATTTTCTCGTTTTCGTTACCTGGTCGTTGAACGCTGAAAGCGCGGTGAACCAAGGCTTGTTCCGAAGTGCACTGCTGATCGGTTCTGCTTGGTTGTTGTGGTTTGTGCCAGTGATCGGGTTGGTGCGTGAAATGAAACGCTTTCTCCGAGAACCGCATTCGAACTTGGGCGCGATCCTCGGCCTGCTGGCGTTCATGATCTATGCGCCGGTGATCGCGGTGGTTTCGCTGATCGCGAGACCTGTGTGGAAAGGCAGGATCATTCGATAATGACTTGGTGTTCTGGTCGGTTTCAACGAACGAACGCGGCCCGATCCGAGCCGCGTTCAAGATCCTCGTCCCATTCGCTGGGAGATGGACAGTTCTTCAGAAAGGCAGATCGTCCTCGTCGCTTGAAGCAGCAGGCATATCGGCCATTGAAGGAGGTGGTGCCGACCGGTGGCCATCACCGCTGTTGGAAGAAGCTGAAGCAGCCCCTGCGCGTTCAATACGGTTGCCAGCGAGCGAAAGGAAATATTTCGTTACGCCGTCTTTGCCAGTCCACTCGCGGCCGTTCACAAAACACGTAACGCTCACTTCTTCACCCGGGTTGAACCCGTCGAGCAAGCCGGTTTTTTCCTGTTTGAACTCTATGGGAATAAGCTGCGGGTATTGCCCAGCTTGTTCAGTGATCACGAGTTCGCGCTTGCTGAATTTGTCGCTGACCTGTTGGGTCTTGCCGACCATTTTGATACTGCCTGAGATGGTGACTTGTGCCATGGTTCGTTAACGATCGTTGAAGGTGAGGAGTGTTTTGTACGCGTCTTCGGTTTTGCCCAATGCAAGTAGGCTCTGAGCTCGCAGATGCAACGCCCGGCGAAGTTCGGTTTTGTTGTCTTGCAATTCGATAAAAAGTTCGGCCAATTCGGTGAGCTTGTATTCGTTCACGCTGGTTTCATCGGGCTGGGCTGGCAGGTTCGCCAATTGGCCCAGGTTATTGCCGGTAAGAACTGAGCTGGTCCTGATATCCGCAGGCAAACGGTCTATGCCGATCCCGAGATGTTTCGCAGGCTGCGCAAGTTCAAAGAGAGCATCACCGGAAGCTCTGCAATAGAAATCACCACCCATACGTCCCACGAGGTCGATCTTCCGCTGAT
>JANNYL010000420.1:0-2242 GCA_031410075.1 Flavobacteriales bacterium | reverse complement strand
TGGTACATGTCGCCGTAAGTATCACCACGCTCAACGAGGATCTTCGTCGCCTGATGGAGCCCCGCACGAGCACCGGTGCGAATCGCCTTCGAACGGTTGAAGCATTGAGCAAGGCGGGGATACCGGTTTTTGTAATGGTTGCTCCCATCGTCCCGTCGATCAACGACATGGAAATTCCAGCGATCTTGAGATCCGTTGCTGACGCTGGCGCTCGAGGTGTGAGCTACACCGTCATTCGTACCAACGGCGCTGTGAAGATCGTGTTCGAGAACTGGTTGCGTGCGCATTTTCCTGATCGCGCCAGCAAGGTGCTCGCCCAGATCGCACATATGCACGGCGGAAACGTTGAGGATACGAGAAGTGGGATCCGAATGAAGGGTGAAGGAGCTTTTGCGGAGAGTATCCAGCGGCTTTTCACGGTCTTCCGAAAACGCTATTTCGCGGGGCGCTCCCTGCCCGTTGTGAATACCTCGGCCTTCCATGTTCCAGCAATAGGCCAATTGGACCTCTTTGACCTACCAGATGGGCACACTGTGTTATAGCCTGCGGAGCATGGACCGGTTATAAGAAATAGGCTTGCAATGGCTGCATCAATCCCATTCGTTGGGTTGATATTCAACGATGGTTGGGATAATTTTGCCGTCCAATACACAGCTTATGTCGGCCAATCATCATTTTCCTTGGATGCGTTTTGAAATAGGGGTCTGTCGTCCCCTACTGATGGTTATGGTCATTTTGTTGCTTGTAGGAAGCTCCACTTCGCAATCCGTTCCAGTAGGTTTCAATAATGCGCTTGTGATGGGCGGCTGGCAGGAACCTGTTGGGTTCACTTTTGACGCGAATGGTCGATGGTACGTATGGGAAAAGAATGGCAAGGTGTGGATCGTGGAGAACGGTGTGCGCTTGCCAAGCCCGCTGATCGACCTCAGTGCCGAGGTTGGTAATTGGCGTGACCATGGCTGCCTTGGGTTCACGTTGGATCCTGATTTTCTTAGCAACGGTCGTATCTATTTGATGTACACGGTGGACCGCCACTACCTGATGAATTTCGGAACAGGTAATTACAACGCGGCAACCGATCAATACTTCGCGGCTACGATCATGCGCATAACGCGTTATAACGCTGTCGGCCCCAATTTCAACACGGTTGATCTCGCGAGCAGAGTGGTTTTAGTGGGCGAAACCCGCCAAACTGGTGTGCCTTTGCTACACGAATCGCACAGTACGGGCCAACTTGTTTTTGGTACCGATGGAACGTTGCTTGCCACGGTTGGTGATGGTGCGAGCTACAATAATGTGGACGTTGGAAGTGATGGTGGTACATACTATGCCCAAGCATTGACAGATGGGATCATTCGCCCTGCTGAGAACGTGGGTGCCTTGCGGTCACAGTTGGTGAATTGCCATAATGGGAAGGTGCTTCGTATCGATCCGATCACCGGAGACGGAATACCGAGCAATCCGTTCTATGATGCTTCTGCTCCACGCTCGCCCAAGAGCCGTGTTTGGGCTATGGGTCTAAGGAATCCATACCGCTGCACACTTAGACCAGGTTCGGGCAGTACGAACCCCGCTGATGGGGACCCCGGTTCACTTTATATCGGTGATGTTGGATGGGGTGCTTGGGAAGAACTGAATGTTTGCGATGCACCAGGTATGAACTTTGGCTGGCCTTTGTTCGAGGGCATGGGATCCATGGGTGGCTATGCAGCAGTACCTACAGCCAATTTGGATGCGCCAAATCCTTTGTTCGGACTTGGCGGATGTACACAGCAGTACTTCAACTTCCAAGATCTGCTCAAGCAAGATTCACCCGAACACACCAACCAACATCCCAACCCATGTGGAGTAGGCGCGCAGGTTCCTGTGAACATTCCGCATTTTTTCCAATCGCGCCCCGCGATCGACTGGGCGCATGGTAACCAGAGCCGCTCCGGAGGTTTTTCGGGAAATACAGCGGTCACTTACGATCTTGATGCGGTTGGTGCACCCGTGCCCGGACCTCGGTTCGGTGGATTCGCATCAGTTGGAGGCACATGGCTAACGGGTATTGGTTGGCCACTTGGGTACCAGAACACGTATTTCAACGGAGATTACGCGGGTTCGTGGATCAAACGATTCACGTTCGATCAACTGGATAAGCCTCTGTCGGTAGCTGATTTTGGCAGCGCACTTGGAGCTGTTGTTTTCTTGAAGGAAGGTCCGGATGGTGCGCTTTGGTATGTGAAGTACGAGTCCAACC
>JANNYL010000419.1:0-4492 GCA_031410075.1 Flavobacteriales bacterium | reverse complement strand
AAGTAACGATCGCGCTTACGGCTGTCTTTCTTCTGATCGACCCCGTTTACGATGCATGGATAAAACGCGAGCGCGCTTGGCCCACAGGGTGGAAAGGCATGGCTGCCTTCGGAGCATTGGCGGTGTTCATTCTGCTTTTCGGCTACTTCGGCTCAACCAGTTTCATCTATTTCCAATTCTAGATGAAGCGGCTGTTCACACAGGGGTTGAAATTCTTGGGTGTAACGCTTGCGTTGTACCTACTGACCTACCTGGCGCTCTACAAGATCTCCATCGGTAAGCCGCTCATCTATCGAACAGCCGATTACTATCAATGGAAAGGTGGGGTGGCCCAAGAAAAATTCGCTGAATGGGATCCTTCTGCCAAGTGGGATGCAGTGGTCATCGGCTCTTCACATGCCTACCGAGGCTACGATCCGCGGTTGTTCGCTGCTCGTGGTTACCACATGTTCAACTTGGGCAGCACGGCTCAAACACCACTGAGCACATACACGATACTGACGAACTATGTCGATAGTTCACACACCAAGTTGGTCATTATTGACCTCTACGAGAACGCCATGGACCAGGACGGACTTGAAAGTGTGAGTGACCTTTCACAGAACTTGCCGACCGACTTCGCCGCGGCGGAACTCACAGCCCGTTTTCGTGACCTACGTGGCATGAACATGTTCACCTTGCGCATGCTGAACAAACAAGGCGCGGTGATGTACAAGGACCCGAACTACAAGGGCAACGGCTTCGCGATCAAAGCGGATTCGGTTAAAAAGAAGATCACCTACGAGAAGGGGAAGATCCTGAGATTGAACGATCGACAAAAGGAATACTTCGTGAAGTGTTTGGACCTTTGCGCCGAACGTGGGATCAGCGTGGTGCTAGCCACGCACTTCTATCCGCACCAAAGCGATCAACAACGTCATCTCGATCTCAAACGCTGGGTCGATCCACTGATCGCTGATCGCGGCATTTTGTGGCTGGACTTTTCCTACTCCCACACCATGAGCGACACGAACCATTTCTGCGACCACAACCACATGAACGAAGCTGGTGCGCGGATTTTCAACGAGCGCCTGCTCGATTCGCTGGAAGCGAAGGGCTACCTGCCCCACCTTTCCAGACTTCCTCTTTGACCTGCCTACTACATTCGCCGCACAACATGTCATCAATGCCACAAACCACCGCTTCAACCGCCATTGCACGCGACACTGCCGTATTCGAGATCATCGAAAAGGAAAAGTGGCGCCAGACGAAAGGACTCGAATTGATCGCCAGCGAGAATTATGTGAGCGATCAGGTGATGGAAGCCATGGGTTCGGTGATGACGAACAAATACGCCGAAGGCTTGCCCGGAAAACGATACTACGGAGGCTGCGAGCACGTGGATGAAACCGAGAACCTCGCCATAGATCGGGTAAAAGAGCTGTTCGGAGCAGCTTGGGCGAACGTGCAGCCGCACAGTGGGGCACAAGCGAACGCAGCGGTGATGCTCGGTGTCTTGAAACCCGGCGATACCATACTTGGCTTTGACCTGAGCCATGGCGGGCACCTGACGCATGGCAGTCCAGTGAACTTCAGTGGCAAACTGTACCACGCAACGTTTTACGGGGTTGAAAAGGAGACCGGACGCATCGACATGGACAAGGTGGCGGTCACCGCTCGTGCGGAAAAACCCAAGATGATCATCTGCGGCGCGAGTGCGTACAGCCGCGATTGGGACTATGCCCGGTTCCGCGCTATCGCTGATGAAGTGGGCGCCCTGTTGATGGCGGACATCAGCCATCCGGCAGGCCTTATCGCCGCCAAACTCCTGAACGACCCGTTGCCACATTGCCACATTGTGACCACAACAACGCACAAAACTTTGCGCGGTCCACGCGGTGGGCTGATCATGATGGGGGCTGACTTCGTGAACCCATGGGGCCTGAAAACACCGAAGGGCGAACCTCGGATGATGACCTCCATCCTGGACAGCGCCGTATTCCCGGGCACCCAAGGCGGACCGCTGGAACATGTGATCGCCAGCAAAGCCATCGCCTTCGGAGAAGCCTTGAGACCGACATTCAAGGCATATGGGCAGCAAGTGATCTCGAATGCCAGTGCAATGGCCAAGGCATTGGTCGAAAGCGGTTACCAGATCGTTAGCGGGGGTACCGAAAACCATTGCATGCTCATCGATCTGCGGAGCAAGAACATCACCGGCAAGGAGGCAGAACGCGTGCTGGGCTTGGTGGATATCACGGTGAACAAGAACATGGTTCCGTTCGACACCCAAAGTCCGTTCGTCACCAGCGGTATCCGTATCGGAACGCCAGCGATCACTACGCGCGGATTGAAGGAAGCCGAGTGCAAACAGATCGCCCAACTGATCGATGCGGCGATCATGCACCACACCGACGAAAGCGAGCTCAAGCGTATCCGTTTCCAAGTGAACGGCATGATGCGGCTCCGCCCGCTATTTTCTTGATAATTCATGCGTGGTTTGTTGCTTACGATCGGCCTTGGTATGGCGATGATCGCAAATGCTCAAGCACACCTGCCAGTGGATAGCATTGCGCCAAGGCTTACCGGTTGTTGGTACGCTGGCGACGGTGGAATGCGCGGCTACTACTGCTTCAGCAATTCCGGAACCGTCCTCGTCCGGGTAGCCGGTGGCGGGCGCAGGGAAGTGGAAGGGCTCTGGGAAGTGGACCGTAAAGGCCAAGTGACCATTACTAGTGGAAAGTCGAAGACGCGCTACCTGGTTGAACGATTGGAAACGGACGGTTTTATTCTTGTAACGCCCAAGGACGGTGTCAGGCTCGAAGGCCACAAGGACCCACCAAAGGGCTGGCGGTGATGCGTTCGTTCGGTCGGAGATCCTTGTTCGTTTATACCTGCTCGTTCATGTGCACCATCGCATTCGCGCAGGAGCCACCGAAACTTCATCTCAGACATCGCGTTTTCGCATATTGGGGCTACAACCGTGCGCAATTCTCCGCGAGCAACATCCACTTCGAAGGCCCTGGATACGATTTCATACTGCACGATGTTGTCGCCAATGATGCGCCCAAACCATTCTCCCTTGCGGTATATGCGGATCCGGCTGATCTCACATTACCACAGTACAACTACCGCGTTGGCTGGTTCTTCAACGAGCATTGGGCGTTCTCCCTTGGCATGGACCACATGAAATATGTGGTGGCCCAAAACCAATCCGTGCGCATTACGGGCACTATCAGTGATCAGCGATCCCCAGAGTACGCAGGTTCAGAGGATCACATGATCACCTTGTCGGATGATTTCCTGATCTACGAGCATACGGATGGCCTGAACCTGTTGAGCGCCGATGCCGACCACTTTGATCGACTATCCACCAGCCGCAATGGAAAGAACGCCTTGTTCCTCACCGAAGGCCTGTTCGTTGGGCCTGTGATCCCACGTAGTGATGTAAGGTTGTTCGGTGTGGGCATCAACAATAAATTCCATTTGGCCGGCTACGGAGCCGGTGCGCAACTCGGGATCTTCGCTTTGCTCAACAACCGCTTCTTTGCTCGGGCGGTCATCAAGGGCGGTTATATCGAACTGCCCAGTGTGCTAACCACCGGCACACATGAGGATCGGGCCCGACAACGATTCTGGTTCGTTGAGGAGAACGTGGTCATTGGGGTGCTGATCGGAAGGTGATCAGGCTTTTTCACCAAGGCTTAACTTCGACCAAGGATGAACCTCCACGTGCGAACCTCGCTGACCGTGCTTACCGTTTTGATCGCAACGATCGTGCGATCACAGCATTTTATCGATCTGCGTTCAGTTGAACCCAAAGGAGAGGCTTGGCCACCTGACCCTGCCGCACACAGCCTTATCGTAGACAGCGTAATAGTGACCTTCGACACGGAGGCCCCTATTGGCCAAGTGCATAAAGGTTTGGAGAACAAAGTCGTTAACGCGTTCTTGAAAGGCTCGGTATCGGGTGAATTGAAGGCCGCACTCGATCGCTTGCACACCGGCGATGCGAATGGTCGTCACGTAACACTGAAGGTTGATCTATTGAACGTGGACGAACAGGTCCGCGCCTCGAGCGAATTGGTCTTTTGCCGATTCGCTGCGGATGTTTTGGAGCAAACGGATAGTAGCTGGATCAACTTGTATTCATATGGAACAACGCTGGCCGCGCAGGGTGGATTGGATGCAACGGGCAATCATGGTGAGAACATCATGCATGCGTTGGACAATTGCCTTCGTAGAACCGCAGAGGTTCTTCGAAAGGGATCATCCACGCCTCGGTCCATCTCGATCGATCAGCTCCGAAAGGGGAGTTCACCAAGCCCCGCAAGCATTGGGTTGTTCCCGGGCACACGACTGCCTAGAGGGATCTATCGAAGCTTCATGGATCTTCGGGATGGAACTCCGGACACCACCATTGTTTTGGACCTTAAAGAATCTGCGAACAGCACCGCAACCGTTCGAATGGTAAAGGTCCGTGGTAAGAATTGGGCGCTCAATGCATGGGGGC
>JANNYL010000418.1:0-3879 GCA_031410075.1 Flavobacteriales bacterium | reverse complement strand
GATCGTTCCGGTGCCGGTGCGATCGGTCTTGCGTGTGCCGTGGTCGAGGATGTGCTGGAGTAGATCGTGGTAGGCTTTCATGGGTTGCGGGTGCTAAGTACGGCAGAGATCCGGAGTTCGGGTCCGGTGAAATGCGTCGTCCCGATCCGCGACCCGGTATCGGAGTACCTCTCGCCAGGAATTTCTCGCATCATGCCTCGGGTCGGGCAGTGCGGTTCGCCAAGAGCACAGCGCTACCTGATCAGGGAGACATAGCCCAACTGCCGCTGCTGGCGCACGCCGGAGCAGGCGTTCGTGTACTCGGCCGCATAGACATACACGCCGATCGGTGCGGCACCGCCAGCGTAGTCGCCATCCCAGGTTAGTTGGTTACCTGCATCGGCGAAGATCACTTCCCCCCAGCGGTTGAAAATGGTTAGAGTCAGCTCACCGATGTGTTCGCCCTTCAAAGCGAAACGATCGTTGATGCCATCGCCATCAGGTGTAAAGGAATTCGGGGCATATAGCGATACGCCGTCTCCTTCCACGCGCACCGTATCGCGCACGAGGCAGTTACCATTGCGCACCTCCACCCAATAGACCCCTTCTTCGTTCACCACGATGGTACGCGAGGTCTCGTCCGTGTTCCAGAGGTAGTTCGCGCCCGGGTTATCGGCATCCAGGGTTATACTGAGTAGGCCACAAAGCGATAGGGGTCGATCACCGAGTGGGGATAGCTTGGTGAAGTCCACTAGCACAGTATCCGAGTCGGCGCAATCGTTCAGTTCAACTTGCACGGAGTATTCACCTTGCGTGGAAACGGTGATGGTCCGTGATGTGGCCCCCGTGTTCCAGAGGTAGGAAGCTCCCGGGTTACCGGCATCGAGCGAATAGAGTTCGGGCGCGCAGAGCAGCGAGTCGGGACCGAGGAATACGACCGGTGTCGGATCCACGGTGATGGTGATCGAATCGCTGAGCACGCAGGGTGCGATGTTGGCTAGCACCCAGTAGGCCCCACCGGCGTTCACGGTGATGTCGCGGGTGCTTTCTCCCGTACTCCACAGCCAAGACGTGGCACTGCCGCCTTGCAGCTGCACCTCGTCACCCGCGCATAAACTGGTGTCATTCCCTAGGTTGGGGTCCGTCAGCCAACTGACCTGGATGGTATCCGTTGCTGGGCAGTCCGGTTCACCGGCGATGAGCGAATAGCTGCCGGGCGCGGTAACGGTGATCGATGACGTGGTATCTCCGGTGCTCCACAGATAATTCGTAGCGAAGGTGTTCGCCTCCAAGAGCAGGTTCAGGGTTCCTCCGCAGACCGTGGTATCCGCACCCAGGTCCAGGCCGGACGATCCGGACACGAGTACACTTACGAAGAAGGTATCCGGCAGTGCGCAGCCGGTCGGGTCCTGCACGATCAACGATACCTCATAGATGCCATCCGAAAGATACGTGTGTTCCGGGGTCAACGAACTGCTGGTGTCCGCAGTGCCGATCTCGCCGAAATCCCAGCTATAGGCCGTACACGGGTACGGATCGACAATGACCGGGGTATAGGTGAAGGGCGCACAACCCGCGGAATCGCCTTGGCAGGCCACGGTCAATATCCTGGCCGAACAAGCCTCATCGATCTCAAAGCGCCACAGGGCATTGGAAAGGCCTGCCCCTATACCACCGATCATCCAGAGCGTACCATCATTCCCGTAGAACGGGCTGCCGCCGATGAGCGCTTGCGGTCTGTTCGCAGCGGCTGGAACGCCTAACACGCCGTAGTCGTTCGGAGCTGGCGCTTGCACGCCCATGAACTTGTTCTGTTGAGGGTCAAAGACCCACAGGTCATTGGTATTCGCGCCGCTATAATGCCAAAAACGTCCGCAGCCATCGGTCCATACGGTCCGATCCTCATAGGTCGCTTCCGGGTAGTTATCGGTCCATTGGCAATTGAATTGGAGCGTGCCCGGTGCGAAGGGTATGTTCGGACCGGCCATCCACGTCCACAGGTTCGTGAGCGGATCGTACTTCCACATGTCCGAGAAGGTTTCCGATGAAAGGTTCCACCCTCCGTACAGCCAGAAGTTGTCGCAGTCGTCTTTCCAGGTGGCATAACTCGCTCTGCCACCCGGCGTGTTGGTGGGTGCGGGTACTAGTTGAGTGCCATAGTTCGGGAGTGCACCCAAGGCGTTTGACCCGCTCATCCAGGTCCAGTTGTTCGTTGAGATGTTGTACTTCCACATATCGTCTAACGTGACGAATGGGGAGTAGCAGAATCCTCCGAACATCCACAGGTCTCCTTCGCTGCTCGTCCAGCAGGCTTTGCTCTCGGCCCGATGAGGTGGTTGGTTCGCGGCATCTTCCACCTGCAGTGTGCCATAAACGCCGCCTGTATAGAACGTGCTCGGTCCCTTCATCCACGTCCATTGGTTGCTGGCGATATTGTACCGCCAGAGGTCAGCATAGGTGCCGGCATTGCCTAGCCCGTCAGCAGCGGAGCCGCCGAACAGCCACAGGTCACCATCCAGGCTCACCCAGCTTTGGAAGCCGAAGCTCCGGGTGCTGGGATGGTTGGTCGGTGAAGGCACCCCTTGCACGCCGTAGCTGCCTAGGAAATTCTCGGTTCCGGGCCCGTTCATCCACGTCCACTGGTTGCTCGCTGGCTGGTAGCGCCACATATCCGAATAGCCGGGCTCGATCTGGCCATCTGGACCTAGCCCTCCGAAGATCCAGAAGTCACCATCCAAGTCGGTCCATTCGCAACCTTGATAGAAGCCCGGTGGGTCATTGGTATCAGCCGGTACCCCTTGTGTTCCGAAGTTCCCTGGGGTATCGACGGCGTCAGACCCGTGCATCCAGGTCCAAATGCCGTTCTGCGCGTTCGTTAGCGGGACAATGCACAGGAACATAAGACAGACCGCGGCCAAGCGGACGTATTGCACGGGTCTGTTGCGAAGGAGGGTGTTCATCCAGAGGTTGACGGAGAGGATAACACCCGAGTTGTCCAAGTGTTTCCGACCTGCTCACTTCGCCGATCGCGCTGCACCGATCGATAGAGTTGGATGACCCAACACGCTGTCCGGGGCATGGCGGTCAGCGCTGCCGGTGCTCGCGCTCCTCGCGCTCGCGCTCTTCGTGCGACCGTTCCAGTTCCACTTCGCGCAGCACATGGCCCGTGCGGTCCACAACGAACGCTTCTTTACCGAGCCGCACGTTGGCTTCTATTCCGTTGAACGGAGCGGCCGAGTCGTAAACCGGAGCCAGCACCTGTTGGCCGCCGGCATCGATGTAGCCCCACTTGCCCTTGATGCGCACCGCAGCCAGCCCTTCGCTGAAGTCTTGAACGGCTTGGTAGCGAGGTGCTATCACTTCGCGCCCTGTCGGATCGATGTAACCCCACGTGCCCGCTTTCATCACTTTGGCCAAGCCCTCGCGGAAGTCGCCCGCGCGCTCATAAGAAGCGGGGATCACTTCCTGTCCTTGCCTGTTGATGAAGCCATGCTTGCCCGATCTCGCGATACGCGCCAGGCCGTTCACGAAGACCGAGGCGTCGTCGAAGACCAAGGGGATAGCCTCTTTTCCATCGGTCCCGAGGTAACCGTACTTGCGGCCTTTCACCACAATGGCGAAGCCGTCCACGAACTCGCTTCCATGGTCGTAGGTTGCAGGTACCAGCACTTGGTCGCCGAGTTTGAAGCCCACCTTGCCTCCTTGATAGAAACGTGCAGGGCTGATCGATTGTGCTGGTGCGACGGAGCTGCAGGTGAAGCAGATCAGTAGGCAGATGAAAGCAAGAGGCTTGTTCATTGGGTAAGTATGTGGTTCTT
This sequence comes from Flavobacteriales bacterium, assembly GCA_031410075.1. Lineage (GTDB taxonomy): Bacteria > Bacteroidota > Bacteroidia > Flavobacteriales_F > PHOS-HE28 > PHOS-HE28. Next base: position 82 of record JANNYL010000418.1, on the reverse strand, counting down.
TGGTCACCGCAGTAACATGACGTATCCAGAGCGCTTGATCGAGGCATCGGATTGTCCTTCCAAGTTGGACAGGGTCCAGAAG
>JANNYL010000417.1:0-6122 GCA_031410075.1 Flavobacteriales bacterium | reverse complement strand
CCTGTGTGCGGCCACGCATAAAGGCCAACGGCGCTATTTGGATCACACCGGTCTCCAAGTATTCAACCAGGCGAGCGGCGGGGATCATATCGCGCAGCGCGTCGTAGAGCGGCACCAAATACGGATCCAGTTTATCGCGCATATCGCCCGGCAGAAAGCCCAGGCTCTCCCCTGCTTCCACGGCGGGTCGTGTCAAGATGATCCGCTTCACCTGACGATCGCGCAGGGCTTTTACCGCCAGTGCAACGGCCGTGTATGTTTTACCGGTACCTGCAGGACCAATGGCGAACACCATGTCGTTGGTGCCGATCGCTTCCACCATCCGCAGCTGGTTCTTGGTACGCGCCTTAACGCGCAGGCCAGCGTTGCCGTGAACAAGGACGCCGGCTTCTTCGGGATCGCTTTTGCCGTTGTCGCCATTGCTCATGATATCGCTGATCACCTTTCGGGGCAGCTCGTTGTACTTGACCACGTGCTGCACGAGCTGCTCGAAACGCTCGAAGAACACGTCGAGGTCCTCCGCCGCGCCGATCACCTTCAGGGTATCGCCACGGGCAATGATGTTCAACTTGGGGAACAGGTCGCGGACGATCCGCAGGTGCTGGTCATTGGGTCCGAAGACAGACACGGGATCCGTCTCGGTTATCTGGATGCTTCTTTCGCTCACAGGGTCTGTTCGTTCATCAACAACGGAATGTTGATCCGTTATCGTGTTCTCTACGCCGCCAAAGTAGCGTGCCGCCTTCCTTCGCTCGCCCTACCATCCGCTTATGGCCATCATCACCCTTACCACCGACATGGGCCTGCGCGATCATTACGTTGCGGCGGTGAAGGGCGCTATCCTGAGCCAACATCCAGAGGCGCAGATCATTGACATCAGCCACCAGGTAGCGCCGTTCGACAACATGCACACAGCGTTCGTGCTGCGCAATGCCTATCCGGAATTCCCGCGCGGGAGCATCCACATTATCGGGGTGAACAGCGAAGCCGACGGACATACACCGCATTTAGTAGTTCGTCACGATGGACATTTCTTCATTGGTGCCGACAACGGGATCTTTTCGCTGCTATTCGACACCAAGCCGCAAGATTGTTTCGAGCTGACGATCAAATTGGATACGGACCACCTGGCCTTCCCCACGAAGAACATCTTCGTGAAGGCGGCCTGCCACCTCGCTCGTGGCGGCACTCCGGAGGTTATCGGTCGCAAGATCCCGGAGGTGCGCGAGCAATTGAATTTCAGGCCGGTGATGCTAAGCGATGCCATCAAGGGTGCGGTGATCCACATCGATGGCTACGGCAACGTGGTCACGAACATTACAAGGATCCACTTCGATGAATTGGTAAAGGCCCACACGTTCCGGATCAGCTTTGGGCGTAGCATGCACGACATCACCAGCATCAGCGGTACGTACAGCGATGTTCCAGCGGGTGAACGTGTCGCCTTCTTCGGAGCGACGGGATTTTTGGAGATCGCGGTGAACAAAGGTGTTGCCGGCGGTGGTGGTGGCGCGGCGCAATTGCTCGGCTTGCGGGTGGCGGATCCCGTGCGTTTGGAGCTCACTGGCATGATACGCAACGCGGCCAACGCCTGATGGTTCGCGTGGTGAAGATGACCTTCCGCCCGGAGGAGGTAACCACTTTTCAGGACCTGTTCGAAGGTTGGCGCCATAGGATCATCGCCTTCCCCGGGTGCATCCAACTCCAGTTGCTGCATGACCAGGCCGATCGGCGGATCTTTTTCACCTACAGCGAATGGAATACACCGGCTGACCTGGAAGCATATCGCAAATCTGATGTGTTCGCCAGCGTATGGCCTGTGGTGAAGAAACTCTTCGCCTCCCCGGCCGAGGCTTGGTCGGTGGATCGGGAACATTGTATGCCGGTTTCGCGATAAAAGCGGAACAGTCGTTGCTTTGCGATCTGCCATGAGAACCGTATTCCTCTGCCTACTACTGATCGGTGTTGGTGATCTGTGCGCCCAACCGGGTGGCATCGGCGCAGCACAAAGCACATTTGAATCCGCACTGGCAGCGGCCAAGTCAGGCCAATTGGACAGTGCTTGGACCAAAGTGGAACAAGCGATCGCTATGGACCCGCGGAACGCCAAGGCCTTCAAGCTGCGCGGAGATCTGCACCAACGGAAGGGAGAATCGGACGCGGCCTTGGCCGATTACAAGCTGAGCGAAGGGCTTGATCCGAACAACGCACGGCTATTCATCAGCCGGAGTGCCTTGCGTGTAGGTCAAGGGTTGCATAAGACCGCGGTGAAAGATGCTACACGCGCCATTGAACTGGACCCTACGGACCCAGACGGCTATTACAATCGGGCATGTGCCCTGTATCTCGGTGGCAACACCGAGGCGGCCAAAAAGGATGCTACGAAGGCAGTGAAATTGAAACCTGATCATGCGGATGCGCTCTACTTGTGCGGAGTGACCAAGGGTGAACTGTACGAAGAGGAAGCGGGCATGGCAGACATCGCTTCCGCGCTCCTTCTGAAGCCTGGCATACCCGGTGGTAAAATGAGCATGGCGATCCTGCTGTACGAAGGAAAACGGTACGAGGAGGCCGTCGACAAATTCACCGAAGTGATGGATAGTGATACCAGCGAACTGGCCGCCGCGCATTACTACCGGGGCGATTGTTGGTACAACTTGGAAAACAAGGAAAAGGCCTGCGCGGATTTCATCGAGAGCATGCGTTTGGGCGATAAGGACGCTCAGTTCATCAAGAAGAACTACTGCGACACCGACCTGAACAAGATCCCCAAAAAGCCGGTGAAGAAGAAACGGCGGACCATGATCGAGTTTTGAGTGGAAGAGAAACGCAGAGGCGCTAAGGGACGCGGAGTTGCGCAGAGATCTGTTACTCGGAAGAAATCCTAAGCGGCCGAACAGTGACTTTTTCTTATAGCGCCGTTCCTCGTCCTGCGGGATGAGAGCGGTGTTCGGCGATTACATTCGGGCGCTTTTCAACCGATGCGTGCACTAATCAGCAAAGAAATACGGGCCTTCCTGGGTTCACTGATCGGCCATATCGTGATCGTGGTCTTTTTGCTCATCACCGGCCTGTTCCTGTGGGTTTTTCCGGATAACATCCTGGACCTTGGTTATGCCGATCTGGGCCCACTTTTCTTTTTGGCTCCATGGGTCTTTCTCTTCCTGGTACCCGCGATCACCATGCGAAGTTTCAGCGAGGAACGAAGAACCGGCACGATCGAATTGCTGCTTACCAAACCCATCAGCGAGTTCACCTTGGTTTTCAGCAAGTACATCGCTGCGGTGTTGCTTGTTCTGCTGGCCTTGTTGCCAACGTTGGTCTACTACTGGAGTATTGGCAAACTAGCCGTTCCTGAATGGAACGTGGACACGGGCGGCACGTGGGGAAGCTACCTGGGTCTGTTCTTCCTGGCCGCTTGTTTCACAGCGATCGGCATTTTTGCATCGTCCCTCACAGATAGCCAGATCGTCGCCTTTTTGATCGCGGTATTCCTGAGCTTTGGGTTGTTCCTCGGATTTGAGCTACTGGCTTCATTCGACTCGGTGGGCGGCCTGGAGGGACCGTTGAAGAACATCGGTATCCAGCAGCACTACGCGAGCATGAGCCGGGGGGTGATCGATTTGCGGGATGTGCTGTACTTCGTCGGTGTGATCCTGATCTTCCTGCTTATGACGCGTACGGTGATCCAAAGCAGGAAATGGTGATGGGATGGTCAAGATGTACCAAGTGAAATGAAAACCCAAAGCCACCGTTCGCGCGATCTGATGACCTTGCTCATCGGCATCGGCTGTGTGCTCTTGGTCTTGTTCATCGGTTCGTTCACCCGGCTACGGGCGGACCTGACGAGCGAGAAACGATACACGTTGACCCCTGCCACGGAGCAATTGATGGACAGCCTGCCGGACGTGGTATTCCTGAAAGTGTATTTGAGCGGCGAGCTTCCGGCAGACCTGCGCAAACTGAGTGAAGCCACACGCGAACTGCTGGACGAAATGCGCGTGCGGAACGCAGACCTTCTGCAATACGAGTTCGTGGATCCCAGCGCCAGTCCGTATGAAAAGACGCGCAACGAAACATATGCCCAACTGCAAAAACTCGGACTGCAGTATTCGAGCATTCGAACAAAGGAGAAGGGCGCGGAAAGCGAACGGATCGTGTGGCCTTGTGCCATGGTGACCTTCCGTGGAAAAACAATGCCTTTGCAATTACTGAAAACCCAGTACCGCACAGCCGATGCGGACATGGTGAACCGAAGCGTCAACAACCTTGAGTTCGAAGTAGCCAGTGCGATCAGGCAGATCACCCTCCAATTCAAACCACGCGTGGCTTTTCTGGATGGTCATGGTGAACTGGATGCTTTGCAGACGGGCGATATCACCAAGGCACTGGAAGAGCAGTATTCCGTGAGCCGTGTGCGGATCGATAACAAGATCACCGCCTTGAGCGACAAGGTGGAAGGCGGACGATACCGCGTGAACAAATTCGAAGCGTTGATCATCGCCAAACCGGATAGTGCGTTCAGCCAGCGAGACGCATATGTGATCGATCAATTCGTAATGAATGGCGGACGCGTGCTTTGGGCATTGGACCCCATGAACGCGAACTTGGACAGTCTACGCGCCAAGCAATATTCCATCGCCACCCCCTTGGACCTGGGCTTGGACGAACTGCTGTTCGCTTACGGGGTGCGGGTGAACAAAGACATGGTCCTCGACCAACAGTGCGCGCCGATCCAATTATACACAGCTCAATTCGGTAACCAACAGAAACTGGAATCGCGGCCCTTCCCGTTCGAGCCTGTTGTAGTCCCCAGAAGCGCCCACCCTATCGTGAACAACATCGACCCGGTACACTTCAAATTCGTGAGCAGCATAGACACTATCGGACTGGACAGTGCGCACAGCACTATTCTACTCACGTCATCACCCTACACCCGCGTGCTGCGGAACCCGGTTCGCATCAGTTTGGCCGTGGTGGACCTTGACCTTCGCTTGGACAAGAGCACAACCCCTGACAAACCTGTTGCAGTGCTTACTGAGGGCGTTTTCCACAGCGCCTTCATGGATCGATTGGTAATGGCCGACAGCGCCAAAGTCAGCATGGGAAACAGGGAGATCAGCCGCCCTACCGCTAGTTTGGTGATCAGCGATGGAGATGTGATAGCGAACATGGTAGACCGTGAGAAAGGCATGTACTACATGCTCGGGTACGATCGGATGGCGCGTGCCAAGGTATACGGGAATCGGGAATTTTTCGTGAACGCCATGAACTATCTCCTCAACGACAAGAGCTTGATCAGTCTGCGTTCGCGAACCATCACCTTGCGGCAATTGGATCCTGAAAAAACAACGCGAAGCCGTGGTTTCTGGCAGTTGGTGAATGTTGGCCTCCCCGTGCTCCTGAGCATGCTCGGGGGACTGCTTTTCTTCTACATCCGTCGTCGTCGCTATGCCACCGTTGCTGCTTGAACCATGAAGAAGAACCTGTTGTTGTTGGTCCTGTTCGTTGCATTGGCCGCCGTCGCCTATTGGCTATGGCGCGGAAACACGGGCAGCACCCTGACCGGTTCCCTGAGTGACTTCGCCATTACGGATACGGCCAGTATCGATCGCATTTTCATCGCGGACAAAAAGGGAAAGAGCGTTGACCTGCGCAGGGTTGGAAATGAATGGACGGTGAACGGTCTACCGGCGAATGAATTCCCGATAGGCACGTTGCTGAAAACCTTTATCCGGGTTGAAGTGAAGACACCCGTGCCCAAAAGCATGGAGACCAACGTACTGAAGGTGATGAGCACACTTGCGGTGAAAGTCGAGATCTATACGGGTGGAGACGAACCCGAGAAGATCTGGTGGGTCGGACATGGAACACCCGATCATTTTGGCGTATTCTGTGTTCTGGAGAAACCTGGCGTTGGCCGCAGCGAGAGCCCCTTTGTGCTTGGGATGGCGGCCTTTACAGGCGTGATCAACACGCGCTTCCATACCAAGTTGGACGATTGGCGCAGTACGGATGTCGCCATTTTTCCGGATCTGAACCGGATAACCAGTGTGATAGTGGAGCATCCAAGCACGGACAGTGCGGGCTATACGCTGAAGAACGACATGGGGAAACTCCAG